>CAKQBM010000021.1 GCA_934216185.1 uncultured Streptococcus sp.
TGGAGCGGAATCATAGAGATTATTAGAGAAACAGCCTTGCTAGAGGTCGTTTTGTAATTCTAATCATTTCTTGTACTCTCTCTCAATGTCAGTCTGGTTCCCAGCATGGTCAGGCTAGGTATTTTGCGACCGTGAAGTACTTCCTTATTAAGAATATCCATACCTGCTCGGCCCATTTCTTCGGTATAGACGGTGATGCTGGAGAGGGGAGGATAGACTTGCTTGGTCAGGCTAGTGTCGTTAAAGGAAATGAGACTGACGCGGTCTGGCAGGCTGATTCTAGCTTCTTGGAGGGCACGGAGGGCACCGATAGCTAAACTATCGCTAGCTGCGAAAAATGCTGGCGGGAGTTGGCCTCCCAAGTTCTGAATGGCCTCTTTCATTAAGTCATAGCCAGACTGGGCAGTAAAGCTTCCTTGAAAGACCAGTTCATCATGATAGATTCCCTTTGTTTGACTGTAGTTCTTAAAATTTTCCAGACGCTTGTCCTCAATGATCTCTTCTTGGTCGGTTGTTTCCTCAAGGCCTGTTATAATTCCGATACGGTTCATCCCTTGACTGAGGAAATAATCGACAACCTGTTTCATGGCAGTGTAAAAGTCCGTGATAATGCAGGTATGTCCTAGTGAAAGAGTATCGCTGTCTAAAAATACAAGAGGCTTTTGGTATTCTTAAAAGGCAGAAATCTGAGCTCGACTAAACTTTCCGATGCAGAGAATCCCAATTACTTCCTCGCTTAATGTAAAAGGATGGTCATTAAAATAGCGCAAGATATCATAGTCCAGTTCTTGGGCTCTTTTTTCTATTCCTAGGCGAATCTGGTAGTAGTAGAGGTCGTCCAGCTCCCCTTGTTCGCTGACCCATTGAATAATGGCAATCTTTTGCTTGGGTTTGTGGGACTCGCCTGTCTTGAGGTGTTTGGTGTAGCCCAACTCTTCAGCAACGGTTAAAATACGGTGCCTGGTTTCTTCTGTAACAGATAGACTCTGGTCGCGGTTGAGGACACGGGATACGGTCGCGATAGAGACAGAGGCTAGCTGTGCAATGTCTTTTAAGGTAGCCATAAATCCTCCTTTTTTAAGGTTAGTATATCATATTTTTCTGTCTTTTACTGATAGTTTAGTAAAATTTTAGTAAAAAGGATTGACCTTGGGGAATCCCTTGGATAAAATAGAAGAAAACGATTACACGTTAAGGTGACTTAACGGACAGTCAAAGGAGAAATCATATGACACAACATCTTACTGCTGAAGCCCTTCGCAAAGACTTTCTTGCCGTTTTTGGTCAAGAAGCGGACCAAACTTTCTTTTCACCAGGCCGTATCAATCTGATTGGTGAACACACGGACTACAACGGTGGGCACGTTTTTCCAGCTGCTATTTCCTTGGGAACATACGGTGCAGCTCGCAAGCGTGACGACCAAGTCTTGCGTTTCTACTCAGCAAACTTTGAAGATAAGGGTATCATCGAAGTGCCTCTCACTGATCTCAAGTTTGAAAAAGAGCACAACTGGACCAATTATCCAAAAGGAGTTCTTCATTTCTTGCAAGAAGCTGGGCATGTGATTGACAAAGGTTTTGATTTTTATGTTTATGGGAATATCCCAAATGGTGCTGGTTTGTCTTCTTCAGCATCCTTGGAACTCTTGACAGGAGTCGTGGCAGAGCATCTCTTTGATTTAAAATTAGAGCGTCTTGATTTGGTTAAAATTGGAAAACAAACAGAAAACAACTTTATCGGAGTCAACTCTGGCATTATGGACCAATTTGCTATCGGTATGGGAGCTGATCAACGTGCTATTTACCTAGATACTAATACCTTGGAGTATGATTTGGTGCCACTTGATTTGAAAGACAATGTCGTTGTTATCATGAATACCAACAAACGCCGTGAACTGGCGGATTCTAAATATAATGAACGCCGTGCTGAATGTGAAAAAGCAGTGGAAGAATTGCAAGTTGCCTTAGATATTCAGACCTTGGGTGAATTGGACGAGTGGGCCTTTGACCAATATAGCTATCTGATTAAAGATGAAAATCGTTTGAAACGTGCTCGTCATGCTGTGCTTGAAAACCAACGTACCCTTAAAGCTCAAGCAGCCCTTCAAGCAGGAGATTTGGTAACATTTGGTCGTTTGATGAATGCTTCTCACGTTTCTCTTGAGCATGATTATGAAGTAACTGGTTTGGAATTGGATACCCTTGTTCACACAGCTTGGACACAAGAAGGAGTTCTCGGTGCTCGTATGACAGGGGCAGGTTTTGGCGGATGTGCCATTGCCTTGGTGCAAAAAGATGCTGTTGATGCCTTTAAGGAAGCTGTTGGCAAACACTACGAGGAAGTAGTTGGCTACGCTCCAAGCTTTTATATCGCTGAAGTTGCAGGTGGCACTCGCGCCCTTGACTAGTCAAAAGGAGGCTCTATAGTGACCTTAGTAGATAAATTTGTAACACATGTCATTTCTGAAAGTTCATATGAGGAAATGGATCGAATCTACCTGACCAATCGTGTCTTGGCACGAGTGGGAGACGGTGTTTTGGAAGTTGAGACGGATCTGGATAAAGTGATTGACCTCAAGGACCAGCTGGTTGAGGAAGCCGTTCGAATAGAGACGATTGAGGATAATCAGACTGCGCGTGAAATCCTTGGTGCTGAACTGATGGACTTGGTGACCCCTTGTCCAAGTCAGGTCAATCGTGACTTTTGGGCAACCTATGCCCAGTCACCAGAGCAGGCGATTGCGGACTTTTACCAACTCAGTCAGAAGAATGACTACATCAAACTCAAGGCTATTGCAAAGAATATTGCTTATCGTGTACCGTCTGACTATGGAGAGCTTGAGATTACTATCAATCTCTCTAAGCCTGAAAAGGATCCCAAGGAGATTGCGGCAGCCAAGTTGGTGCAAGCTAGCAATTATCCCCAGTGTCAACTTTGTCTAGATAATGAGGGATACCATGGTCGAATCAACCACCCAGCTCGCAGCAACCACCGTATTATCCGTTTTGAAATGGCTGGTCAGGAGTGGGGCTTCCAGTATTCGCCCTATGCTTACTTTAATGAGCACTGTATTTTCTTAGATGGTCAGCATCGTCCCATGGCTATTAGTCGTCAGAGCTTTGAACGTTTGTTGGCTATCGTAGAGCAGTTTCCAGGATATTTTGCAGGATCTAATGCCGATCTGCCGATTGTGGGGGGCTCTATTCTAACTCATGACCACTATCAGGGAGGCCGTCACGTATTTCCTATGGAATTGGCTCCCTTGCAAAAGACCTTCCAATTTGCTGGTTTTGAGCAGGTCAAGGCTGGAATTGTTAAGTGGCCAATGTCAGTGTTGCGTTTGACTTCGGCTTCCAAAGAGGATTTAACCAACTTAGCTGACAAGATTTTGCATGAATGGCGCCAGTATTCAGATCCTCAAGTGCAGGTTTTGGCAGAGACAGACGGGACACCGCATCACACCATCACACCTATAGCGCGTAAGCGTGATGGACAGTTTGAGTTGGACTTGGTTTTACGAGATAATCAAACATCACCAGAACATCCTGATGGCATCTATCATCCCCACAAGGATGTCCAACATATCAAGAAGGAAAATATCGGCTTGATTGAGGTCATGGGTTTGGCAATCTTGCCACCACGTCTGAAAGAAGAAGTGGAGCAAGTCGCTAGCTATCTTGTAGGAGAAGCTGTTACAGTTGCCGATTATCATCAGGAATGGGCAGACCAACTTAGAGCCCAATATCCAGACCTAACAGATAAAGAAAAAGCTCTTGAAATCGTCAAGGACTCTGTTGGTGCTATCTTTGCGCGTGTACTTGAGGATGCAGGAGTCTATAAGCAGACAGAACAAGGACAGGCAGCCTTTATGCGCTTTGTGGAGCAGGTCGGAATTTTGCCAGACTAGGAGCTTTCTCCTTGCACAGTCCTATAAAAAGTAGTATTATAGTGTCGTTTGAAATATCAGGAGGAAACGATGAAAGATTTTCATTTTGACGCTATATCTGCCTTTGAAAATTACGAAATTGAACAAATGAGAGATGGTCACGTTGTGGTGACGACCAAAGTAGTGGACTCGTCGCTCAACTACTATGGCAATGCTCATGGTGGCTATCTCTTTACCCTTTGCGACCAGATCAGTGGTTTGGTGGTTATCTCGCTGGGGCTTGATGGAGTGACACTCCAATCCTCTATCAACTACCTCAAAGCAGGAAAACTCGACGATGTATTGACCATTAAAGGAGAATGTGTCCATCAAGGTCGCACAACCTGTGTCGTGGATGTCGATATCACCAATCAAGAGGGCAGAAATGTCTGCAAAGCAACCTTCACCATGTTTGTCACAGGCCAAAGGTCAGAAGACAGACAGGTGAGGATATGAAGAAAGGTGAGTGGGATAAATTTATCTCACTCATTTTTAATTTATGAGATATCTTAGAAGGAAATATAAAAGAGAGTGATGAAATACAAATGTAATAGGTACATATTGTGGTATACTAGTTATAGTAGATTTTAATTGATTATATCGAGTGAATTCTCATATTAGTGAGGAATTTTTAAATGGAATTACACTTCAATTTAGAATTAGTAGAAACCTATAAAAGTAATAGCCAAAAGGCACGTATCTTAACGGAGGATTGGGTTTATCGTCAGTCTTATTGCCCTAATTGTGGGAATAATCCCTTAAATCATTTTGAAAATAATCGGCCTGTAGCAGATTTTTACTGTAATCATTGTAGTGAGGAGTTTGAACTAAAGAGCAAAAAAGGAAATTTTTCATCAACAATCAATGATGGTGCTTATGCAACGATGATGGAGCGTGTTCAGGCAGATAATAATCCTAATTTCTTTTTTTTAACTTATACAAAAAATTTTGAGGTAAATAATTTTCTGGTTCTTCCAAAGCAATTTGTTACACCGAAATCAATTATTCAAAGGAAGCCACTTGCGCCAACTGCTAGACGAGCAGGTTGGATTGGCTGTAACATTGATTTATCACAGGTACCTTCTAAAGGAAGGATATTTCTTGTGAAAAATGGACAAGTTAGAGATCCAGAAAAAGTTACAAAAGAATTTAAGCAAAGTTTATTTTTAAGGAAGAACTCTCTTTCAGTAAGAGGTTGGACAATAGAAATTCTAAATTGTATAGATAAGATAGAGGGTTCAGAATTTACCCTTGAAGATATGTATCGTTTTGAAAGTGACCTAAAAAATATCTTTGTTAAGAACAATCATATCAAAGAAAAGATTAGGCAACAGCTTCAAATATTAAGAGACAAAGAAATAATAGAATTTAAAGGTAGAGGAAAGTATCGGAAATTATGAAAACGAAACAATTTGTTGCATCAGAAGAGGTGTATGATTTCTTAAAAGTCATCTGGCCTGATTATGAAACAGAGAGTAATTATGAAAACTTATGTGTAATGGTTTATACTTTATCAGACCCTGATTGTGTGAGGTGGTTATCTGAAAATATGGAGTTTGGTGATGAGAAACAACTTTCTTTATTGAATAAAAAATATAGCTGGGAATATGGAGATGAATTGCCAGAGTGGTTGGAAAGTCCCAAACATAGATTATTGCTAATAAGTGAGTTATTGGAGAGAAACTTAAGATGAAAAAGTATACAGTAGAAATTACAGAAACTCTAACTCGTTTAGTAAGCATAGAGGCTGAAAATCCAGATGAAGCCGAACGACTTGTAAGAGAAAAGTATAAGAGTTGTGAAATTGTTCTTGATGCAGATGATTTTCAGGACTATGAGACTAGTATATATGAGTAGATGTTTTTATTTTGTCACACAAAAAAGAGGTTCGCACCTCTTTTTTTTATTTCTTCTTATGATTTAATACGGCATTGAGGACAATGGCGAGTAGGCTGGCTACGACGATTCCGTTTGAGAAGAACATTTGGAAGGCTGTCGGCATGCTGACAAAGAGATTACTGTTGTTGAGTCCGACACCTGCAGAGATTGAAACTGCTGCGATAAGGAAGTTGTGTTCATTGTTAGCAAAGTCAACGCGGGCGAGGATTTGCATCCCTTGAATCGATACAAAACCAAACATCACCAGCATGGCACCACCGAGGACAGGACTTGGAATGATTTGGGCAAGGGCACCAAACTTAGGAAGGAGTCCAAGGAGAACCAGGAAACCAGCTGCGTAGTAGATTGGCAGGCGTTTCTTGATACCTGACAATTTAACCAACCCAACGTTTTGTGAAAATCCTGTGTAAGGGAAGGTGTTAAAGATTCCTCCGAGAAGTACGGCCAAACCTTCTGCGCGGTAACCGTTGCGAAGGCGCGTGCTGTCGATTGGATCTTTTGTGATATCAGACAAGGCCAGATAAACACCAGTAGACTCAACCATAGACACTGTTGCGATGATACACATCATGACAATCGATGAGATTTCAAAAGTTGGCATCCCAAAGTAGAGTGGAGTTGGGACATGGACAAGTGGTGCTGCCGCAACAGGCGAGAAGTCAACCAACCCCATGGTAGCAGCAATGGCAGTTCCAACAACCAGACCAATCAAAATAGAGATAGACTTGATAAATCCTTTGGTAAAGATGTTAATCAAGAGGATAATCAGAACAGTGATAGCTGCAAGCAAGAGACTTTGACCAGTTGGCTCTGGAACGTTATTTCCCATATTTCCAATAGCGACAGGAATCAAGGTTAAACCAATCGTGGTAATAACAGATCCTGTTACGATAGATGGGAAGAGATTGGCTATTTTTGCGAAGACTCCTGAGACAAGAACTACGTAAATACCTGATGCAATTAAAGCACCAAACATAGCGCCACTACCATGACTTTGTCCAATCATAATCAGAGGAGCAACTGATTGGAAGGCAACTCCAAGAACGATAGGAAGCCCGATACCAAAGTGTTTGTTGAGTTGAAGTTGGAGGAAGGTAGCTACTCCACACATGAAGATATCTGTAGAAATCAGGTAGGTCAACTGCTCAACTGAATAGCCAAGGGCTGTCGCAATCATGATGGGAACCAGGATAGAACCTGAGTACATTGCGAGGAGATGTTGAAGCCCTAAAATGGCGGCTTGCGAATGTTTTTCTTGAGTTTGCATTAGAGATCTGCCTCCTTAAAAATAACTTGACCATTTTCAAAACGATCCAAACGAGCGAGTGATAGGACAGAGTAACCTGCTTTTTCAAGCAAATCACGGCCATCTTGGAAGGATTTTTCAATCACGATACCGATAGCTTCGACTGTTGCACCGGCCTGTTCGATGATTTGAATCAAGCCTTTAGCAGCTTGGCCATTAGCAAGGAAATCGTCGATAATTAAGACCTTGTCCTTTGGTGAGAGGAATTTTCCAGCGATAGAAACGGTGCTGGTTACCTGCTTGGTAAAGGAGTAAACTTCGGCAGTCAAGATGCCTTCGTTCATAGTGATGTTTTTAGCTTTTTTAGCAAAAATCATGGGAACGTTTAAGGCTTCAGCTGTAAAAACGGCTGGGGCAATACCTGACGCTTCAATGGTCACGACCTTGGTAATGCCAGCAGCAGCGAATTTTTCCGCAAATACCTTACCAATCTCTCGCATCAAGTTAAAGTCAACTTGGTGGGTTAAAAAGGAATCCACCTTGAGGATGTTATCACCCAAGATATGCCCATCCTTGAGGATGCGCTCTTCTAACAATTTCATAAGACCTCCTAAATTCTAAAAGCTAATTTACTTGTTGTTTAAATGTTTCTATAGTGATCCAGTTTGCTAGCACTATATATTTGATAAAACTAGTACGAGCGAAGCGAGTCTTATCAAATATTTCCCGTTGTAGTGGTATCATAGACAATAATCTTGTTATTGTCTATGACGGGATTTTTGAGACTTTTGGCTCAAAAATTAGGGATGAAATTCCGGAGGAAGTTGCTCCCGTCCGCACTAATTAAGGGAAATATTAAAAATATTCAAAAAAGACCTACTCAATCTCTAAGTAAGTCCCAAAATAGGCATGGCAAAAAAGACCATCCCCTCAAGCTAACTTACTTATTGTTAGGTGTTCCGGCACCTTGTAGAAACGTCGTGCCAATTCACGACATAAACAAGTAAAATGATATTTAATTTTAAATAGGCTTGAGCCAATGTTTTTATTTTACACTAAATAACTTTAGAAATCAAATATTTTGTTAGTGTTTTGGTTTAAAAAACGAACAAAATGAAGAAAAATGGACAAATTTTCAATTGTAAGTTAACATTTGTACTCAATGAAAATCAAAGAGCAAAGTAGGAAGCTAGCCGCAGGCTGTACTTGAGTACGGTAAGGCGACGCTGACGTGGTTTGAATTTGATTTTCGAAGAGTATTAGAAGATTTTTCCATCATAAAAGGCATATTATCAAGATTTTTAAACACCTGACAATATGCCTCTTTCTACCTTTAAAGACTTTTTCCCAATCTTTATTATTCTACTCGCTAAATCTTAAAAAATAACCATCTGGATCCAAAATCGCAAATTCATGGGGATATATAAAGCTATCTCCTACTCGAAATTCTCTTTTTGTCAGGGGACGATGGATAGGATAGTCAGCTTCCAGCAGTTTTTGGTGGAGCTGAGGGACATCTTCAATGCCAAAGGAAATATTAACACCGCGCCCGAAAGGATAGGTTAGTTGGGCTAATTCTTCTGTGCTGCCTTCTTCTAGCATAAGTTGGCAGTCTTCAAGCGAGAGGAAGAGAAATTTCTCCTCTGGACGCTCGTATTCGACAGAAAATCCCAGCAAGTCGCAGTAGAAGTGGCGTGATTTTTCGATGTCAGATACTACAAATTCAGGAATGACAGCTTGATAGTCCATTCTTTTTCTCCTTAGAGTTCAATCTCCATGACAATGGGTGTGTGGTCTTGGCGCGCACCGGAGTCAATCATATCAGATTTAGTGACCTTGTCAGCCACGCGGTTGCTGGTCAGCCAGTAGTCGATTCTCCAGCCTGTATTGTTGATTTTAGAAGTCTTGCTGCGTTGTGCCCACCAAGTGTAACGTTCTGGAACATCGCCATGAATGTGGCGGAAGGTATCCGTAAATCCAGTTGCTAAAAGGTTGGTAAATCCAGCACGCTCCTCGTCGGTAAATCCTGGTGAACGGCGGTTGCTAGCAGGATTTGCAAGGTCGATCTCATTGTGGGCCACGTTGTAGTCACCGGTTGCAAGGACTGGTTTTTCTTTGTCTAGTTCAGCCAAGTATTCAGCATATTTGACATCCCAGACTTGACGTTCTTCCAAGCGTTTGAGGCCATCGCCAGCATTTGGTGTGTAAACTTGGGTTACGAAAAATTCATCAAATTCTAGAGTAATGATACGGCCTTCCAAGTCCATGGTAGACGGAGCACCGATTTCTGGGAAAGTGACAGTGGGTGTGAGTTCTTTCTTATAGAGGAACATGGTACCAGCGTAGCCTTTGCGGGCGGGCTCTTGAGAAGAGCGCCACGTGTTTTCGTAGCCTGGGAAGAGTTTTTCTAAAATTTCCAAGTGTTTCTTTGTAGGCCCTTTGGCAGAAAGCTTGGTTTCTTGGATAGCAATGATATCAGCATTTTCAGCGACCAAGGTTTGTAGGACTTCTTGGGACAATTTGGCACGAGCTGAGTCACTAGTGAGGGCAGCGTTTAGGGAATCAATATTCCATGAGATAAGTTTCATAAAGTTACCTTTTTCATTCAGATTATAGATTTTATTATACCAAAAAAAGCCTTATTTCCCCAACGTATGGTTTGAAAAATCACCCTCTTTCGTTTATAATTAAGAATGATTTTATGAAAGGGAGTGAAAATAAATGAAATTTTACTCATATGACTATGTGCTTAGCCAAATCAGTCAGCAAAATGGCATCATGATTGGCTTTGGGATTGTGCTCCTAGCTATCACAGGATTTTTTGCTTTTAAGGCTTATCGTGATAAAAAGGGGACTAAGTTTCGAGAATTGGTCATGATTTTAGCCTTGACCTTAGTGGCCATGCTTTTGGTGACAATTTCAAAATACCAGACCAATCAAGCCTCTAACAACCAATTTCAAACTTCCCTTCATTTCATAGAGGTTATTTCCAAAGACTTAGGTGTGGATAAATCAGAAGTTTACGTCAATACTTCTGCAACCACTGATGGAGCGCTTGTCAAGGTAGGTCCAAATATCTACCGTGCCATGAACGGGAGTCAACCAGATAAGTATCTTTTAGAGAAATTAGAATTGCATCAAACAGACGCTATTGAATTGGTGGAGGTAAACAAATGACACTCAACTATATGGAAATTTTAATCAAACTGGCCTTGGGTCTTTTCTCTCTTGTTTTTGTTATCAATGTGACAGGAAAAGGAAACCTAGCACCTAACTCTGCGACAGACCAAATTCAGAACTATGTTCTCGGTGGTATCATCGGTGGGGTGATTTACAATAGTTCAATCAGTATTCTGCAATACGCAGTGATTCTGATGATGTGGACGATTTTGGTTTTGACCCTCAAGTGGCTTAATAACAATGTTCGTTTTGTCAAACGCTTGATTGATGGTAAACCAACTCTCCTCATCAAAAATGGGCAGATTGACCCAGAAGCCTGTCGTTCAGTTGGTTTGTCTGCAGCGGATGTAGCCCTCAAACTTCGTAGCCAAGGGATTTTCCAGATGAAACAGGTCAAACGAGCTGTTCAGGAGCAAAATGGCCAACTCATCGTGGTCCAAATGGGGGACGAAAATCCTAAGTATCCAGTTGTGACTGACGGTGTGATCCAAGTCGATGTCTTGGAATCGATTGGTCGTAGCGAAGAGTGGTTGCTTGATAATCTCAGCAAGCAAGGGCATGACAATGTAGCCAATATCTTTATCGCTGAGTATGATAAGGGTGCGGTCACAGTTGTAACCTATGAATAAGAAAAACCTGAGGTCTTGGCCTCAGGTTTCCATTTGCAATCAGAAAGGGATTTTATGTCCATTATTCAAAAACTTTGGTGGTTTTTCAAGTTAGAAAAACGCCGTTATCTAGTCGGGATTGTGGCCCTGGTTTTGGTTTCCGTCCTCAATCTCATTCCCCCCATGGTCATGGGGCGGGTCATTGATGCCATCACATCGGGGCAATTAACCCAGCAGGACCTCCTTCTTGACCTATTTTACTTGCTACTTGCGGCCTTTGGGATGTACTATCTGCGCTATGTTTGGCGTATGTATATCCTCGGAACTTCCTACCGTCTGGGGCAGATTATGCGTTCTCGCTTGTTTGAGCATTTTACAAAAATGCCTCCAGCCTTTTATCAAACCTATCGGACGGGAGACCTGATGGCACACGCAACCAACGATATCAATGCCTTGACTCGTCTGGCAGGGGGCGGTGTTATGTCTGCCGTGGATGCCTCTATCACGGCGCTGGTGACCTTGCTGACCATGCTTTTTAGCATTTCATGGCAGATGACTCTTGTTGCCATTTTACCCCTGCCTTTCATGGCTTATGCGACTAGTCGTCTAGGGAGAAAGACCCATAAGGCCTTTGGCGAGTCACAGGCTGCCTTTTCTGAACTCAATAACAAGGTGCAGGAGTCTGTATCAGGTATTAAAGTAACCAAGTCTTTCGGTTATCAGGCGGACGAGTTGAAGTCCTTTCAGGTAGTCAATGAATTGACCTTCCAAAAGAACCTGCAAACCATGAAATACGATAGTCTTTTTGACCCCATGGTTCTCTTATTTGTTGGTTCTTCCTATGTTTTAACGCTCTTGGTAGGCTCCTTGATGGTTCAGAAAGGGCAAATCACGGTTGGTAATCTGGTCACCTTTATCAGCTACTTGGATATGCTGGTTTGGCCTCTTATGGCCATCGGCTTCCTCTTTAATATTACCCAGCGAGGCAAGGTTTCTTACCAACGGATTGAGGAACTTTTGTCTCAGGAATCACCTGTACAAGACCCTGAGTTTCCTCTAGACAGTATTGAAAATGGGTGTTTGGAGTACGCCATTGACAGCTTTGCCTTTGAAAATGAGGAAACACTGACAAATGTTCACTTTAGTATGGAAAAAGGGCAAACACTGGGCTTGGTTGGGCAGACAGGTTCTGGTAAAACGTCCTTGATCAAGCTCCTCTTACGTGAATATGATGTGGATGAGGGAGCCATTTATCTAAATGGTTACGATATTCGGGACTATCGTCTGACAGATCTTCGTAGTCTTATGGGCTATGTCCCTCAGGACCAGTTCCTCTTTGCGACCTCTATCTTAGATAATATCCGATTTGGAAATCCTGATTTACCACTTTCAGCGGTCGAGGAAGCGACTAAGCTAGCCCAAGTTTACCAAGACATTGTAGCCATGCCTCAGGGATTTGATACGCTGATTGGAGAAAAAGGAGTCAGTCTTTCTGGAGGTCAAAAGCAGCGTCTGGCCATGAGTCGGGCGATGATTTTAGACCCTGATATCTTGATTTTGGATGATTCCTTATCAGCAGTGGATGCTAAGACAGAGTATGCGATTATCGACAACCTCAAGGAAACGCGAAAGGACAAGACAACCATTATCACGGCTCATCGTCTGAGTGCAGTTGTCCATGCAGATTTGATTTTAGTCCTGCAAAATGGTCAAATCATCGAACGGGGCACGCACGATAACCTACTTGCCCTGGATGGCTGGTATGCCCAAACCTACCAGTCTCAGCAGTTGGAAATGAAAGGAGAAGAAGATGCAGAATAAGAAAGAACAATGGACTGTATTGAAGCGCTTGATGTCCTATCTCAAGCCCTATGGCCTCCTGACCTTTCTGGCACTCAGTTTTCTCCTAGCGACGACGGTCATTAAAAGTGTCATTCCCCTTGTGGCTTCCCACTTTATCGACCAGTACCTCAGCAATCTTAACCAACTAGCTGTGACCGTTTTGCTGGTCTACTATGGCCTTTATATCCTGCAAACTCTAGTTCAGTATGTCGGCAATCTTCTCTTTGCGCGCGTGTCTTACAGTATTGTCAGAGATATTCGTCGCGATGCCTTTGCCAATATGGAAAAGCTGGGCATGTCTTATTTTGACAAGACGCCAGCAGGCTCCATCGTCTCTCGTTTGACCAATGACACTGAGACCATCAGTGATATGTTTTCGGGGATTTTATCTAGCTTTATCTCAGCAGTTTTCATCTTTCTGACAACCCTTTATACCATGTTGGTGTTGGATTTTCGTTTGACTGCTTTAGTCTTGCTTTTTCTCCCCTTGATTTTCCTTTTGGTCAATCTCTATCGGAAAAAATCAGTGAAAATCATTGAGAAAACCAGAAGTCTCTTGTCAGATATCAATAGTAAGCTGGCTGAAAACATCGAGGGAATCAGGATTATCCAGGCCTTTAATCAAGAGAAGCGCCTGCAGGCAGAATTTGATGAGATTAACCAAGAACACTTGGTCTATGCCAACCGATCTGTAGCCTTGGATGCCCTCTTTTTGCGCCCTGCCATGAGTTTGCTGAAACTCCTAGGTTATGTTGTCTTGATGGCCTACTTTGGCTACCGTGGTCTTTCTATCGGGATAACAGCCGGAACCATGTATGCCTTTATCCAGTATATCAATCGTCTCTTTGACCCCTTGATTGAGGTGACGCAAAACTTTTCAACCCTTCAAACGTCTATGGTTTCTGCAGGTCGTGTCTTTGCCCTGATAGACGAGAGGACCTATGAACCTCTTCAAGAAAATGGCCAGGCCGAGATCAAAGAAGGCAATATCCGTTTTGAACATGTATGTTTCTCTTATGATGGAAAACATCCGATTCTGGATGACATTTCCTTCTCCGTTAATAAGGGTGAAACCATTGCTTTTGTGGGTCATACAGGTTCTGGGAAATCTTCGATTATCAATGTCCTCATGCGCTTTTATGAATTCCAGTCAGGGACAGTTCTCTTGGATGATGTGGATATCAGAAACTACAGTCAGGAAGAGTTGAGAAAAAACATCGGTCTGGTCTTGCAGGACCCCTTCCTCTATCACGGGACCATTAAGTCCAATATCGCCATGTACCAAGAAATCAGTGATGAGCAGGTCCAGGCTGCGGCAACCTTCGTGGATGCAGATTCCTTTATTCAAGAACTTCCTCAGGGATATGACGCCCCTGTTTCTGAGCGTGGCTCCAGTTTTTCAACAGGTCAGCGTCAGCTTCTTGCCTTTGCCAGAACAGTCGCCAGTCAGCCTAAAATCCTGATTTTGGATGAAGCGACAGCCAATATTGACTCTGAAACAGAAAGTTTAGTTCAAGCTTCTCTGGCTAAGATGAGACAGGGACGGACAACCATTGCCATCGCTCATCGCCTTTCTACCATCCAAGACGCCAACTGCATCTATGTTTTGGACAAGGGGCGAATTATTGAGAGTGGAACCCACGAGGAACTCTTGGCTCTGGGAAGAACCTATCACAAGATGTATAGCTTGCAGGCAGGGGCCATGTCCTAATATTCTTTGAAAATATCTTAAAACCAGATCAGCTTTATCTGCAATCTCAAAGCTGTACTTTGATTTTCATTGAGCGTAAGAAGGAAATCCTTCAAATTACAGATTTCTTTCACCGCCTTTTCCATTTTGTGGTATAATGAAAAATGTTGACAAATAGTATAATAAAAACAAAGGAGAAACAGCATGCTGAAATGGGAAGACTTGCCCGTGGAAATGAAATCAAGCGAGGTTGAGTCTTACTACCAGCTTGTCTCTAAAAGGAAGGGTTCGCTGATTTTCAAGCGTTGTTTGGACTGGGTTCTAGCCTTAGTCTTGCTGATTCTGACCTCTCCTATCTTTCTTATCTTGAGCATATGGATCAAGTTGGATAGTAAGGGGCCAGTGATTTACAAGCAAGAGCGCGTGACCCAGTATAACCGTCGGTTCAAGATTTGGAAGTTCCGTACCATGGTGACGGATGCAGACAAAAAAGGAAGTTTGGTGACTTCTGCTAACGATAGTCGCATTACCAAGGTTGGAAATTTCATCCGCCGTGTGCGTTTGGACGAACTGCCTCAGCTGGTCAATGTCCTTAAAGGTGAGATGTCATTTGTAGGGACGCGTCCTGAAGTGCCTCGTTACACAGAGCAGTATAGCCCTGAAATGATGGCGACCTTGCTCTTACCAGCAGGGATTACCTCTCCAGCCAGCATCAACTACAAGGATGAGGACACTATCATCAGTCAAATGACGGAGAAAGGTCTGTCGGTTGACCAAGCCTATGTCGAACACGTCCTTCCTGAAAAGATGCGCTATAACCTTTCTTATCTCCGAGAATTTAGTTTCCTTGGAGACATCAAAATCATGTTTCAAACCGTGTTTGAAGTGCTAAAATAAAGTAGTCATGAGAAAATGAGTACAGACAAAAGGAGCAAATCAATGCCAAATTACAATATTCCATTTTCACCACCCGATATTACGGAAGCAGAAATTGCTGAAGTAGCGGATACCCTGCGTTCTGGTTGGATCACAACAGGTCCTAAGACAAAAGAACTGGAGCGTCGCTTGTCTCAATACACACAGACGTCCAAGACTGTCTGTCTTAACTCTGCGACTGCCGCTCTTGAGTTGATTTTACGCGTTTTGGAAGTGGGACCTGGTGATGAAGTCATCGTTCCAGCCATGACCTATACAGCTTCATGTAGTGTCATCACTCACGTAGGAGCAACCCCTGTCATGGTGGATATCCAAGCAGATACTTTTGAGATGGACTATGACCTGCTGGAGCAAGCCATTACTGAAAAGACTAAGGTGATTATTCCGGTTGAGCTTGCGGGGATTGTTTGCGACTATGACCGTTTGTTCCAAGTTGTGGAGAAAAAACGTGATCTCTTTACCGCTTCAAGCAAGTGGCAACAGGCCTTTAACCGTATCGTGATCGTGTCTGATAGTGCCCATGCTTTGGGATCTACTTATAAAGGGCAACCAGCTGCTTCTATCGCTGACTTTACCTCCTTCTCATTCCATGCCGTTAAGAATTTTACAACTGCTGAGGGTGGAAGCGCGACTTGGAAGGCTAATCCAGCGATTGATGACGAAGAGATGTACAAGGAATTTCAAATTCTTTCCCTTCACGGACAAACTAAGGATGCTTTAGCTAAGATGCAACTAGGCTCATGGGAATACGATATCGTAACACCAGCCTACAAGTGCAATATGACCGATATCATGGCTTCCCTTGGATTGGTACAATTGGATCGTTACCCAAGTTTGCTAGAACGTCGTAAGGACATCGTGGACCGTTATGATCGTGGTTTTGCAGGTTCTCGCATCCATCCTTTGGCACACAAGACTGAAACTGTCGAATCTTCACGCCACCTCTACATCACCCATGTAGAAGGAGCAAGTTTAGAAGAGCGCAACCTCATCATCCAAGAATTGGCCAAAGCAGGAATTGCAAGTAACGTCCACTACAAACCGCTTCCGCTCTTGACAGCCTATAAGAATCTTGGCTTTGATATGGCGAATTATCCTAAGGCTTATGCCTTCTTTGAGAATGAAATTACCCTTCCACTTCACACTAAATTAAGCGATGAAGAAGTGGACTATATCATTGAGACTTTCAAAACAGTTTCTGAAAAAGTGCTAACTTTATCAAAAAAATCGTAAAAAAGTCTTGACAAAGAAAAAACAAAGTATTAAAATAAGTTCAATAAATCAGAAAAGTAACTATTTTTGATCTTCAGGGAGCCTGTGGTGATTGTGAACAGGTGGTTGGAAGTAGTGAAAGTGGGCTGATTTTAAAAATGAATTTGAAACAATGAAAATTCGGTGCGCACACCTTACAGTGCAACTTGTTGTTAGACAAGGCAGAGATGTAAAGGGGAATAGTCCCTTTATAATTGAGGTGGCACCGCGTTACCAACGCCCTCACACAGAAGTATATTCTGTGTGTGGGCTTTTTTCGTAACATGATAGCGATAGAAAGTTGAAAGATTCCAACTATCAAGGAAAGAAGCTAGTAAAGGTGTACCGAAATGAAAATCTCATCATCAATGTCTCTGGTCGTGGAGATAAGGACGTAGCTGCGATTGCAGACTACCTAGAAGCTAAAAAATAAAAGATGGAAAAATTACAGTCTTTTCTCTCACAGAGAGCTTGTGGTTGCTGAAAACAAGCAGAGAAAGCTGTAAGGTTGGGTCCATCTGAAACGAGAGAAGAAAACATAATTCTCAAGGGAGTGCCCTTTATCGCACAGCCTGTTACAGGAGGTATCTGAGACAGGAATGAGAGATAGGAGAAATCCTATAATTGAGGTGGCACCGCGAATTTCGTCCTCACGCAAGTTATTTTGCGTGGGGATTTTT
>CAKQBM010000022.1 GCA_934216185.1 uncultured Streptococcus sp.
AGCGAGTATTGATCCCTCGTCCAGAAACAGTGGAGTTGGTGGAGCTTATCCTGGCTGAAAATCCTGATATGAATCTATCAGTTTTGGATATAGGTACAGGTAGTGGAGCTATTGCTCTCGCCTTAGCAAAAAACAGACCAGCTTGGTCAGTGACAGCAGCGGATATTTCCCAAGATGCTTTAGATTTAGCTTGCGAGAATGCTAAAAATCAAAAACTTAATATATTTTTTAAAAAATCTGATTGTTTTGCAGAAATTTCTGAAAAATATGATATAATTGTATCCAATCCACCCTATATCTCTCGTCAAGATGAGTCAGAGGTCGGCTTGAATGTTTTGCATTCAGAACCTCATCTAGCCCTCTTTGCAGACGAGGATGGCCTAGCTATTTACCGTAGAATTGCGGAAGATGCAAAAGACTATCTCAAAGATGGTGGTAAGATTTACCTTGAAATTGGATACAAGCAAGGTCAAAGTGTTCCTGAACTTTTTAGGAAGAATCTTCCTGAAAAGAGAGTACGAACACTCAAGGACCAATTTGGTCAAGATAGGATGGTCGTGGTTGATGATAGACAGGATTAGACAAGAGTTGGAAAATGGTGGAGCTGTCGTTCTACCTACAGAGACGGTTTATGGTCTTTTTGCCAAAGCGCTAGACGAAAAGGCAGTTGACCATGTTTACCAGCTCAAATGTCGTCCTAGAGATAAGGCACTCAATCTCAATATCGCCTCTCTAGAGGACATCTTGCACTATTCTAAGAATCAGCCAACTTATCTACAAAAACTTGTAGAGACCTTTTTACCAGGTCCCTTGACCATTATCTTAGAAGCAAACGACAAAGTTCCCTATTGGGTCAATTCTGGTCTTGCAACGGTGGGATTTCGGATGCCTAGTCACCCCATTACACTAGATTTGATTAGAGAGACGGGACCCTTGATTGGACCGTCTGCCAATATCTCAGGTCAGGCAAGTGGAGTGACCTTTGAACAAATTCTGAAGGATTTTGATCAAGAGGTTCTGGGTCTGGAAGACGATGCTTTTCTAACTGGACAGGATTCAACTATTTTGGACTTGTCTGGAGACAAGGTGAAAATCTTACGCCAAGGGGCCATTAAGCGAGAAGATATTCTTGCCTGGTTGCCAGAGATTTCTTTTGAGGAGGAATGAAATGCTAAGAGATTTGCAAGAAACAGATGTGAAAACTATATGTGAGATTAACCAAGATGCTTTGGGTTATTCTTTTAGTCCAGAGGACACAGCTAGTCAACTAGCTAGATTATCTCAGGATTCACATCATTTCCTACTTGCTTATGAGGATGAAGCTAGTCATGCCTTGCTTGGATATGTCCACGCTGAAGTTTACGAATCACTCTATTCCAAAGCAGGATTTAATATCTTAGCCTTAGCAGTTTCACCTCAAGCGCAAGGTCAAGGTATTGGTAAAAGTTTACTACAAGGGTTGGAAGAAGAAGTAAAGAGACGTGGTTATGGGTTTATCCGCTTAAACTCTGCCGATCATCGTCTGGGTGCTCATGCATTTTATGAAAAAGTTGGTTTTACTTGTGATAAAATGCAGAAACGGTTTATTCGCATCTTTTAGTTTGATTTTCTAATAAGAAAATTAAACTAATGGACTAGTTACACAATAAAGGAGAAGACCTATGATTTTTGACAAAGATGATTTTAAAGCATACGATGCTGAACTCTGGAATGCTATTGCCAAAGAAGAAGAACGACAACAAAACAACATTGAGTTGATTGCTTCGGAAAACGTAGTTTCCAAGGCTGTTATGGCAGCTCAAGGGTCTATCTTGACGAATAAATACGCCGAAGGCTACCCAGGCCGCCGTTATTATGGTGGAACGGATGTGGTAGACGTGGTAGAATCTCTTGCTATTGAACGCGCAAAAGAAATTTTCGGCGCTAAATTTGCTAATGTCCAACCTCACTCTGGAAGCCAAGCCAACTGTGCAGCTTACATGGCCTTGATTGAACCAGGCGATACCGTTATGGGGATGGATTTGGCAGCAGGTGGACACTTGACCCACGGAGCTCCAGTTAGCTTCTCAGGTCAAACTTACAACTTTGTTTCTTACAGTGTTGACCCTGAAACGGAACTCTTGGATTTTGATGCTATCTTGAAACAAGCCCAAGAAGTAAAACCAAAATTGATTGTAGCAGGTGCTTCAGCCTATTCTCAAATTATCGATTTTTCAAAATTCCGTGAAATTGCAGATGCCGTTGGTGCTAAGCTCATGGTTGATATGGCCCATATAGCTGGTTTGGTTGCGGCTGGTCTTCACCCAAGTCCAGTGCCATACGCTCATATCACCACAACAACGACCCACAAAACCCTTCGTGGACCACGTGGTGGTTTGATTTTGACTAATGACGAAGAACTTGCCAAGAAAATCAATTCAGCTATTTTCCCTGGTATTCAGGGCGGTCCTTTGGAGCATGTTGTGGCAGCTAAAGCTGTTTCTTTCAAAGAAGTTTTGGATCCAGCATTCAAGGAATATGCTGCCAATGTTATCAAGAACAGCAAGGCTATGGTTGATGTCTTCTTGAAAGACCCTGATTTCCGTATTATCTCTGGTGGGACTGAAAACCATCTCTTCCTAGTGGATGTGACTAAGGTTATAGAAAACGGAAAAGTTGCTCAAAACTTACTGGATGAAGTTAATATTACCCTAAATAAAAACTCAATTCCTTACGAAACCTTGTCACCATTCAAGACAAGTGGGATTCGTATCGGATCTGCAGCCATTACTGCGCGTGGATTTGGTGAAGAAGAAAGTCGCAAAGTGGCTGAACTCATCATTAAAACTCTCAAGAATGCAGAAAATGAAGCTGTCTTAGAAGAAGTGAGAAGTGAAGTCAAATCATTGACAGATGCCTTCCCATTATACGAGGACTAAAACTTTTATGGACATTTATATTAAGAAAGCCATTATTCACCAGTTCAGTCCGGATGATACCGAGCTGTTCCTGTCGGATAAGTTTCTCAATATCACTCCAAAAATCGAAGAATACCTGCGTAAAAAAATTGAACGTGTGTATTCAGATGAAGCCAAGACTGGGATTTTCGAAGAAGAAAATCCCTTCTTCAATCACATCACTGACGATTTGTTGGAGACATCAGTAACACTGGCTAATCTCTGGAAAGAGGAGTTCAGCATTTCAGAGAATCTCAAGACCAATGACTTGATTTTTGTGCAATTTTCTAAAGAAGGTGTAGAACATTTCGCTTTCTTGCGAATTACTCTGCGTGAGACCTTGACCCACCTCGGTGGAGAAGTTGATAATCCAATCAAGCTGACTCAGAATAGCCTGCCTGGATTTGGAACGGGGGCTGATGAGGCCTTGGTAGTTAATCTTCAAAGTCGTAAGTATCATCTGATTGAAAAACGAATCAAGTACAACGGGACTTTTTTGAACTATTTTTCAGATAATCTCCTAGCCGTTGCCCCTAAGATTTCTCCTAAGAAATCTATCAAGGAACTAGAAAAAACGGCCCAAAGAATTGCCGAATCTTTTAACACAGATGATTTTCAATTTCAATCTAAGGTCAAATCAGCTATTTTTAACAATCTGGAAGAAAGCAATGAATTATCGCCTGAGAAATTGGCTAACGACCTTTTTGATAACAATCTGACTGCTCGTTTGAGCTTTATTGACCAAGTCAAAGAAGCCGTACCAGAACCAGTTCAATTTGATGAAATTGATGCCAGTCGCCAGCTTAAAAAATTTGAAAACCAAAAACTCTCCTTGTCAAATGGAATTGAGCTCATCGTTCCCAATAACGTCTATCAAGACGCCGAGTCTGTTGAGTTTATCCAAAATGATAATGGAACCTACTCTATCTTAATCAAAAATATCGAGGATATCCAAAGTAAATAATGTTTAAACGAATTCGAAGAGTGCTTGTACTAGCAGTCTTCCTTTTTGCTGGCTATAAAGCTTACCGCGTTCACCAAGATGTCAAGCAAGTCATGACCTATCAACCCATGGTACGAGAAATCTTGAGTGAAAAAGACACCCCAGCAAACGAAGAGCTCGTGCTCGCTATGATTTATACAGAAACAAAAGGAAAAGAAGGCGATGTTATGCAGTCTAGTGAGTCTGCAAGTGGTTCCACCAACACCATCAATGATAATGCCTCTAGCATTCGGCAAGGCGTTCAAACTCTGACAGATAATCTCTATCTGGCTCAAAAGAAGGGTGTTGATGCCTGGACGGCTGTTCAAGCCTATAATTTTGGACCTGCCTATATCGATTTTATCGCCCAAAATGGAAAGGAAAATACCTTGGCTCTGGCCAAACAGTACTCTCGTGAGACTGTTGCTCCCTTGCTTGGCAATACCACTGGAAAGACTTATAGTTATATTCACCCCATTTCCGTTTTTCACGGTGCCGAGCTCTATGTAAATGGAGGAAACTATTACTATTCTAGACAGGTGCAACTCAACCTTTACATCATCAAATGTTTCACTCTCTTTTCGACATCTGGCTAGCCCAGGTGTTTTTTTATAAGTTTTCTTTAAGATAGATATATTACTCTAGAAAGGTAAAGGAGGAAAATCCCTATGAGAAAGAAACTCTTTCTGACCAGTGCTGTGGTCTTGTGGGCAGTAACAGCTATGAATAGCGTCCATGCAGCAACAGATGTGCAAAAAGTTATCGATGAAACCTATGTCCAACCTGAATATGTCCTAGGTTCATCATTGTCTGAAGACCAAAAAAATCAAACTCTTAAGAAATTAGGCTACAATGCCTCATCAGACACCAAAGAGCTCAAGACTATGACACCTGATATCTATTCTAAAATCATGAATGTGGCAAATGACTCTAGCTTACAGCTGTATTCATCAGCCAAGATTCAAAAACTAGGTGACAAGTCGCCACTTGAGGTCAAGATTGAAACACCAGAAAACATCACTAAGGTGACTCAGGATATGTACCGGAATGCGGCCGTAACCTTGGGAGTGGAACATGCCAAAATCACTGTGGCAGCACCTATTCCAGTCACAGGTGAGAGTGCTTTAGCAGGGATTTATTATTCACTAGAAGCTAATGGAGCTAAGGTACCGCAAGCAAATAAAGACTTGGCTCAAGAAGAGTTGAAGGCTTTGTCAGATATCAATGCTGAAAACAAGGACAAAACTGGCTATGATGCTAATAAATTAAACGTTGCCCTAGCTGATATCAAATCAGGACTAGCCAAAGCTAAAGAAAGCAAGGGAAATCTGTCAGAAGAAGACGTCCGTAAAATCGTTGAAGATACCTTGAAAAATTACAAACTCGATCAGGTTATAACAGGAAACCAGATCAATATCATCATCAATTTTGCTTTGAATCTCTCAAAGAGTGATATCCTCAGCAATACAGATTTCACTAAAACCCTAAATGACCTTAAACAAAGTATCGTATCACAAGCTGGCGATAGTTTTAAAAATATCAACCTTAACTTTGATGCGGATAAGGCAATAGAGGACGGTGGGAACTTCTTAAGCTCCCTCTGGCAAGCCATTGTCAACTTCTTCAAGAGTTTTGGTTCTTAAGAAATTTCATGGTATAATAGATGGTAACCGTAACGTTGCCGTCTTTTTTGTCGGCCAATAGAAAGAGAATAAAATGTTAAAGAAAAATGATATTGTAGAAGTTGAAATTGTTGACTTGACCCACGAAGGTGCAGGAGTTACCAAGGTGGATGGTTTGGTCTTTTTTATAGAGAATGCTTTACCGAGTGAAAAAATTCTCATGCGAGTTCTCAAGGTTAATAAAAAGATTGGTTTTGGTAAAGTTGAAGAATACCTTGTCCAGTCACCACACCGTAATCAAGATCTAGATTTGGCTTACCTGCGTTCAGGAATCGCTGATTTAGGACATCTTGCCTATCCAGAACAGCTTAAGTTTAAAACCAAGCAGGTTAAAGACAGTCTCTACAAGATTGCTGGTATTACAGATGTAGAGGTCGCTGAAACGCTCGGCATGGAACATCCAGTTAAGTATCGAAATAAGGCGCAGGTGCCCGTTCGTCGAGTGAATGGTGTCTTGGAAACTGGCTTTTTCCGTAAGAATTCCCATGACCTCATGCCTCTGGAAGATTTCTTTATCCAAGATCCTGTGATTGACGAGGTAGTAGTAGCCCTACGCGACTTGCTCCGTCGTTATGATTTGAAACCTTATGATGAAAAGGAACAATCTGGCTTGGTTCGGAACCTTGTGGTGCGTCGTGGCCACTATTCAGGACAAATTATGATTATTTTGGTAACAACTCGTCCTAAAGTTTTCCGAGTGGAACAATTGATTGACCAACTAATCAAGCAGTTCCCAGAGATTGTGTCTGTTATGCAAAATATCAATGACCAGAATACCAATGCGATTTTTGGTAAGGAGTGGCGCACTCTTTATGGTCAAGACTATATCACCGACCAAATGTTGGGGAATGACTACCAAATTGCTGGTCCAGCCTTTTATCAGGTTAATACTGAAATGGCAGAGAAACTCTATCAAACGGCCATTGACTTTGCGGAGTTAAGAGAAGATGATGTGGTTATTGATGCCTACTCAGGAATTGGAACTATTGGACTCTCTGTTGCGAAACATGTCAAGGAAGTTTATGGTGTTGAAGTAATTCCAGAGGCTGTTGAGAATAGCGAGAAGAATGCTCAACTGAACAATATTTCAAACGCCCACTATGTCTGTGACACTGCTGAAAATGCTATGAAAAATTGGTTCAAGGAAGGTATTCAACCAAGCCTTATCTTGGTTGATCCTCCACGCAAGGGCTTGACAGAAAGCTTTATCAAAGCAAGCGCCCAAACAGGAGCTGACCGCATAGCCTATATTTCATGTAATGTGGCAACCATGGCGCGTGATATCAAGCTCTACCAAGAGTTGGGATATGAGTTGACGAAAGTCCAGCCGGTTGATTTGTTTCCTCAAACGCACCACGTGGAGTGTGTAGTGTTGCTACAACGAGAAAAAGGGTGAAAATCCTTGATTTTAAGCTATTTTACAAGCATTTTGTCTTTGTAGATAAAGGCAATTTTGACGTCAAAAAAGTCCTAAAAAGGCACATAGATGTATATGTATTTGTAGATGTCGTTTGCGTATCGGAAAAATGAATACAACAATAAATATTTATCTAAAGAAAGTGTATGAAATATGGTATACTATAATAGTATAAAATTAAAAAAGAAGTTTGATAAATTTGAGTTTATAGGGGATTTTTATATTAATGATAAAATAATAAAAAACATAAACGCAAATATTGAGGAGGTTAGAAATGTTTGGACTTTTAAAGAAAAAGAAAAAAAATATCAGTTGTGAAACAGAAACAGATAAGAACAAAATAACGATAGATAGGTTTCAAAAATACTTAAACCTAGTAAATAATAATCGTTTAGGGTATGATCCAGTACAATGCGCAAAAATTTTCATCAAAATCATAGTTGAACATCTAAACTATGATGAAGCTTTGCAAGCTATTGAGAAGGAGCATGATGCACAAGATAATTCATTAATCGAAGAAATTTATTCGAAAATTGAAAGTTACTTATTATTAAATAGAAAAACGATTTATATGGAAAAAGTACACATGAAGATAGGTATTAATAAATTACCTATTTTACTAAACCCTTGGAATGGAGAAAGAATACTCGATAATTTTATAGGTATAAACGATGATAATGTATTTGATGGTGTTCATTTTAGATCAAATATACAAAATCATTATTTATACCCAATGAATATAATTGTTTGTAAAGGTGCTAATCATTCTCAATTATCTGCGAGATATCAAAATAAAGGTGAAACTGTAATCAATGAAATAAAGGATTTCACATCACTTTATGAAAAGGTGAAATTCGATGGTGCTAATTATATTAAAGTTGAGGACAATGCAATTATTGAAATGGAGTATGATGAAAATATATTGTTTTATTCTGGGGTGATTTTTGAATTGGGGAGGTATTTACTCGGTGGAAATTACTCAAATTCAGATATTCTTGGTAGTTATTTAAATCTATGAAGATATGGAGTTTAAACATGAAATTCCATGAATTTGGTAATAAGAATTTGCCTCCTATTTTACTGATACATGGTGGTGGCAGTTCTTGGTGGAATTATCTTCGTCAAGCACGAATCTTGTCAGAAAAATACCGTGTTATTTTACCTACTTTGAATGGTCACGGCGAAGAATATCAACTTGATTATGTTTCTACTGAAGATTCTGCCTTGGAGATTCTAGACTATATCAAAGCAAACTGTGGTGGGAAATTGTTTGCAATCGGTGGTGTTTCACTTGGTGGTCAAATTGCCATGGAGCTTTTATCTTTAGATAGTGAAATTGCTGAGAAGGCCATTATAGACGGAAGCCTCTGTATTCCTCAACCAAGGTTAGCTAAAATCAGCATCTTTCTAGTGTCTCTATTTGGTAAACTGATGTTCAATAAATTCTCTTGCAAACTTCAGTTAAGCATGATGAATAAACTCTATCCTAAACTGGCTTATCCAGAGGAAATAAAAGCTTATTATTTGGAGGATCTGCCAAGGACGCCTGTCAAAACATTGGTGACCATTTACAAAACCTATATGGGGCATTACAAGCTGAAAGATATGATTTCTGCTAGCAAGGCTCAGGTTCTGTATATCTATGGTCAAAAAGAATTGAACTGTGTGAAAGAATCAGCGAAATTATTTCATCAGCTACATTCAAATGCAATTTTGTATGAAGCAAAGGGCTATAACCACGGCTATTTATCAGCTTACCTGCCTCAAGAGTGGATTGATTTGGTGGCACCATTTTTAAAGAGTGAACCATTGGGAATGTGTAATAAATCTGATATGTCACAAAGAGGAATCTTATGCTAGGAGTAATTATTGGAGATATTGTCGGTTCTGTTTACGAGTGGGACAACATTAAAACCAAGGTCTTTCCTTTATTCAGGGAAGACTGCTTTTTCACTGACGATACGATGATGACATGTGCTGTTGCAGATTGGTGGTGATTTACAAGGCATTATTGACCATCTGGATTACTTGCAAGACTTGGGAATTACTGGACTTTATCTTTGTCCCATCTTTGAATCTACGAGCAATCACAAGTACAATACGACGGATTATTTTGAAATTGACCGTCATTTTGGGGATAAAGAGACCTTTCGGGAGCTGGTCGAGCAAGCTCACCAGCGTGACATGAAAGTCATGCTGGATGCTGTATTTAATCATATTGGTTCGCAATCGCCTCAATGGCAAGATGTTGTCAAAAATGGTGAGCAATCTGCTTATAAGGATTGGTTCCATATTCAACAATTCCCAGTGACTACTGAAAAGCTAGCCAATAAGAGAGAGTTACCCTATCATGCTTTTGGTTTCGAGGACTATATGCCTAAGCTAAATACAGCCAATCCAGAGGTCAAGGATTATCTTTTAAAGGTTGCGACTTATTGGATTGAAGAGTTTAATATCGATGCTTGGCGTTTGGATGTGGCTAATGAGATTGACCATCAATTCTGGAAGGATTTTCGTAAGGCAGTTTTAGCTAAAAAGCCTGATCTTTATATCCTAGGAGAAGTCTGGCATACGTCTCAGCCTTGGCTAAATGGAGATGAGTTCCATGCCGTCATGAATTATCCTTTATCTGATAGTATCAAGGACTATTTCTTAAAAGGTGTTAAGAAGACCGACCAGTTCATAGATGAAATCAATGGCCAATCTATGTATTACAAACAGCAGATTTCAGAGGTTATGTTTTCTCATGATACAGAGAGAATCTTGTGGACGGCAAATGAAGACGCTCAACTGGTCAAGTCAGCCTTAGCCTTCCTCTTTTTACAAAAAGGAACACCCTGCATCTATTATGGAACAGAGTTATCCTTGACTGGCGGTCCAGACCCAGATTGTCGGCGTTGTATGCCTTGGGAACGCGTATCAAGTGACAATGATATGCTTAACTTTATCAAGAAGCTGATTGAGATTCGCAAACATGCGTCAACAACCATTAATCATGGCAAGTATAGCCTCCAAGAAATCAAATCTGATGTACTAACCTTGCAATGTAATTACGATGGACAGGCCCTAAAAGCCATTTTCAACCAGTCCAAAGAAGATTACCTTTTAGAGAAGGAAGCAGTAGCAGTAGCACTAGCAAGCAATTGCCTAGAATTGGAAAATCAGCTTGTCATCTCTCCAAAAGGATTTGTGATTTTTTATTAAAGAGCAATTATGAGCGACAGGAAAGTTGTAGTATAGAGAAGATTTTACAAACAGACTATTTGTCGTCTTGCTACAAATGATATATAATTTAACTTAAAGAAAATAGGAGGATTAATCGAATGGAATTAAAAGATTTTACAGAAAAAGAACAGGAAATGATTAAGAAGGGGCTGACTACGTCTAAGATTAGTGACAAGGAAACTGCTGAGAAGATTCTTGCGCTAGTACCACAAGACTTGATTAAGAGAATCCCATTTTTCGTCAGAAAACATGCTACGACACGTACGATTAAACGCATTTCAATTGAACACCCTGAACTCTACGCTGTAGCTCAAACAAGTGGTGAGATTCCAGAAAAAGAACGCGAAGAATTGCGTCAGATTATCACAACGATCTTTGAACAAAAGATGAATAAGCATAGTATTAAGTAGAGAATGAAAAAATATTTTATTGGCGGTTTGGGAAGCAATGTCTATCATAGCAAGGATTTTCTTCAAGAACTAGATTCGCAGGTTTACTTTCTAAATCCATATGAAAAGCATCTTCGAGATGAAACAGAATTGAAATCATGGTTTAAAAATGAGATTGTAGAGGAAGAATCTATATGTCTGATAGGTCATTCTCTTGGAGGAGATTTGGCGCGTTATCTTGCATCGGAATTTTATGAAGTGACAAAACTGATTCTTTTGGATGGTGGCTATCTAGATTTAGATAAGATTTTAACTTTAGATGCGGAATTAGAGGAAACTAAAAACTATATCAAATCTCAAATTATTTCGGACTTAGATGTTCTTATTTCTAACGAAAAATCTGAAGCAAAGCATTGGTCAGAAAATATGGAGAAAGCTGTAAGACAGTCCTATCACTGGAATGTTGAGTATAATAGATATGAGTTGGCTACAAATTATGAAAATATAGAAGCGATCCTCCGCCTACGGAGGAAAATACAAGCTTTTAAGAGAGAAGTGGGAGATACCTTGTTTATTAGTCCTCGCTATCCTAATGAAGCTACATGGAGAGAGGACGCCCTAAAAGAATTGCCAGACTATTTTGATACTATTCTTCTAGAGAACTTTGGCCATGAGCTTTATACTGAAGCACCTAAAGAAATCGCTAGCCTAATTAATGAGTGGTTTTCTTATTCTCACTGGGCTTCTTATATTGCTTAAAATGGTATAAAATTTAAATCTACAAGTCACTAAGTCTCATATAACAAAAAACGAACAGGATCTTTTTCTGTCATTCAGAAGAGAACTTGTTTGTTTTGTCTTTTTATACTTTTAAAACACGCGATACACATAGGGATTCTCTGGTTTATCGACTTTGGTAAAGCTATCGATTTCCAAGGTTGGGAGATTTTGTTTGAGTTCTTTATGGTAGTGATTGACCAGTTTTCCTTTGGCTGAAATCCAAGTGTTGTTTTCATATTGACGGGTATTTCCCTTGGTCAGTAAGCCATAGACACCTGAATCCGCGATACAGTGGATAATGCCGAAGCGGAACAAAAATTGGCTATTGGCATGACTGGGGTCGTTATAGACAAAGCCTGTGAACTGGACTATCTTGCCCTCAAATTCATCTGGATAGTCATAGATAGCCTCCATGACTTCCATATAGTTTTCGTTGGTGATCTGAATGCTATCTTGGGATAAGTATTTATCCGCCGCCGTTCGCATTTCCTTTTCATAGGCTGTTTTTGAGAAATAAGAACTGGTATCTGGTTTCAAATATTGGCTTGTCGTCCCTTCGCTGGTCTGAATGGCTTGATCCGTTCCTTCTGATAGCGGAAAATGATAACCTTTAGCAGAAACGGTCTGAGAATCCAAGCTAACAGTTGGAAAGGTTAAACCAACGACAATTGGAATAGCCAGAAGAGCAATACTCGTCACCTTCGCTAATCGGTTGTTCAGATGATTGTGGGTTTTGACTTGCTTCATCCAGATATACAATTGAACGATTGCCAAGATAAAGGAAAGCACCATAGAAATATAGGCCAAATAGGAATAGTGCATGTTGATGTACTGGTTTAATTTGCCCGACAAATGGAGATAAATGGTCAGTTCAAAATAGCCAGCTAAAACTAAAAATCGAATCATAGGATGACTCCAATCAAGAGTGAATAGACTAAAACGACCAGAGTTACAATCGTAATGAAGTGACTGATAAATCGTGCTTTCAAGTAATTTTTCATCATGAGAATATTTTTGATATCCAGCATTGGGCCAATGACGAGAAAGGCCAAAACTGGTGCTAAGCCGAAACTCGAGAGAAGAGAAGCTCCGATAAAGGCATCTGCCTCACTACAGAGCGACAGAAGAAAGGCCAAAAGCATCAAAAGAAGGATGGCAAAAAGAGGGGTCGCACTGATAGAAGTCAAAATGCGTGTCGGAACATAAACCTGTATTATTGAGGCAAAGAGACAGCCAAATACCAAATAACGCCCCGTATCAAAAAATTCATCAATTGCTTGCACAAAAACCTGAAAAACCTTTTTTGCAGGGCTTAAGTGAGAAAAATCATGTTCATGACAGGCCATACGATTTTCTTTTTGAATGGGTTCTTGCCAGAAAAATCCTAGAAAAATCCCAAGTATCACAGCTACAAGAATGGAACCCAGAGCTCGTAACAGCGCGATATAGAAGGAGTTGCCAAAGGCAGAATAGGTCGCAAAAAGAACAATAGGATTGATAACAGGTGCTGTTACAAGAAAGGGAACGGCCGTGTAACTGGGAACCTTCTTTTCTAGAAAACGATTGATAATGGGAACAATCCCACATTCGCAAGAGGGGAAAAGTATACCAACGAAGGTCCCAAAAAAGATTCTCCCCCAACGATTGCGAGGGAGAAAATGATAAACCTTGTCAGGTGTGATATAGACCTCAATCAGCCCTGAGACAATACTTCCTATCAGAACGAAGGGTAGGGCTTCGATGATAATGGAGAGAAAAATGGCTCCAGTCTGAAGCACACTAGATGGGAGTTGTTGGAAAGCAGTCATCTAGTTTTTCTTTTCCGCTTTGACTTTTTTCTCTTTGTCATCAGGGAAAGTTACTTGTTTCAAATCAGGGAGTTTCGCAAACTCTTCAAACATCTTGTCCAAGTCGTCTCGTTTTGTAAATTTTACAGCCATAGGTGTACCTCTATTCTAAATTCTACCTCTATTATACTATTATTTTGAGGAAAAGGGAAAAGTTAAAATTTCAAATTGAGTAGCTAATAGATAATATAGCTTGATATATCCTGATATACACTATGATCGTGATATAATAGTTATGAAGTAACGGAGGAAATGATGGAACACGAAAAAATCGGTCAAGTGACCGACGAAGTAAAAGAAATTTTTAATATTGTTCTTGAAGCTAGTGATATCAAGGTTAACAAAAAAGGTTTAAGAAGTCATATGTTGAAACGGCATCATAATGATGTGATTCATCATATCGAAGATCTGGAACTCATACTAAGTAATCCAGATTTCGTTGGGGTCAATCCACGAGAGAAAGATGCTAGTTTTGAATATGTTAAAAGATTTGATGATAATATTCTTGTTGCCATCAAGTTACATAAAAGTGGCGATTTCTTTTATGTTCCGACCATGTATCGCTTGCAAGATTTCAAGTTACAAAGTCGTATTAAGTCTGGTAGATTGAGAAAACTTGACAAAAAAAGTAGATAGTGCTAGAATAACGTTAACGAAAGACATTTGAGGGCAGAAAGGTTCCTGCCGCACCTTGCAAAAGGTATCTGAGATGCTGGGTACACCGACCAGCCAAGTGTCCGTTATTTCACAAAGGAGGGGCTTAAATGCTCCTTTTTTATTTAAAATTTCAAAATAGATTACACCCACCGCAGGCTCAGGCTTGCGGTTTTTTATTTCTCAAAAACACGCATTTTGAACGATTAGAAACAGAAATTACAATCCTATTCTTCAAAAAAGCGTTTTCTTGAAGAATAAGGAGGGAGAATCGTAGCGCATTATTGTCAAAAATAAAAACAGTGAAATTAATCACTAATCCTTTTGTAAACTATTAGAATTAAATTGCAACCTTCTCAATAAATAGAATATTGAAATGAAGCAAATTTATTCCCCAACTTATGTTTTAAAATTGTAAGAGCTAATTTGAAACGTTTAGCTTGTGGTATAATAGATTCATGGATAAAAAATATGAAAAAATCTCCCAGGATTTGGGAGTGACGTTAAAGCAAATTGATACCGTTCTAAGTTTGACGGCCGAAGGGGCGACGATTCCCTTTATCGCGCGTTATCGTAAGGACATGACTGGTAGTTTGGATGAGGTTGCAATTAAAGCTATTATCGACTTGGATAAAAGCCTGACCAACCTCAATGACCGCAAGGAAGCTGTTTTAGCTAAGATTCAAGAACAAGGCAAGCTGACTAAGGAATTGGAAGAAGCTATCTTAGCTGCTGAAAAATTAGCAGACGTAGAAGAACTATACCTTCCTTACAAGGAAAAACGTCGGACCAAGGCAACCATTGCTCGTGAAGCTGGGCTATTCCCACTTGCTCGCCTGATTTTGCAAAATGTAGCTGACTTAGAGAAAGAGGCAGAGAAGTTTGTCTGTGAAGGATTTGCGACTGGTAAGGAGGCCTTGGCTGGTGCAGTTGATATCTTGGTCGAAGCCTTGTCGGAAGATGTGACCTTGCGTTCCATGACTTATCAGGAGGTGCTGAGACACTCTAAACTCACTTCTCAAGTTAAGGATGAAAGTCTTGATGAAAAGCAGGTTTTTCAGATTTACTATGATTTTTCAGAGACAGTTGGAACTATGCAAGGCTATCGTACCTTGGCGCTTAATCGTGGGGAGAAACTAGGGATTTTGAAGGTTGGTTTTGAACATGCAACAGACCGTATTCTTGCCTTCTTTGCTTCTCGTTTCAAGGTGAAAAATGCCTATATTGATGAAGTTGTTCAGCAATCTGTTAAGAAAAAAGTCTTGCCTGCTATCGAGCGCCGTATTCGTACAGAATTAACTGAGAAAGCGGAAGAAGGGGCTATCCAACTCTTTTCTGATAATCTGCGCAATCTTCTCTTGGTTGCTCCGCTGAAAGGGCGCGTGGTTCTTGGATTTGACCCAGCCTTTCGTACAGGTGCTAAGCTGGCTGTCGTTGATGCAACTGGAAAAATGCTGACGACTCAAGTCATCTATCCTGTCAAACCAGCCTCTGCTCGTCAAATTGAAGAAGCCAAGAAAGATTTGGCAGATTTGATTGGTCAATACGGCGTGGAAATTATTGCTATCGGAAATGGGACGGCCAGTCGTGAAAGTGAAGCCTTTGTGGCGGAAGTTCTTAAAGATTTTCCAGAAGTCCGCTATGTTATCGTCAATGAAAGTGGTGCTTCGGTCTATTCTGCCAGTGAGCTAGCACGTCAGGAGTTTCCAGATTTGACCGTTGAAAAGCGATCTGCTATCTCAATCGCCCGTCGCTTGCAAGATCCCCTTGCGGAATTGGTCAAAATCGATCCTAAGTCAATTGGTGTCGGTCAGTATCAGCACGATGTCAGCCAGAAGAAGTTGTCTGAAAGTCTGGATTTTGTCGTGGATACCGTGGTGAACCAAGTTGGTGTCAATATCAATACAGCCAGCCCAGCTCTTCTTTCACACGTAGCTGGACTCAATAAAACCATCTCTGAAAATATCGTCAAATACCGTGAGGAAGAAGGAAAAATCACTTCACGCGCCCAAATCAAGAAGGTTCCACGTCTGGGGGCCAAGGCTTTTGAGCAGGCAGCTGGTTTCCTCCGTATCCCAGAAAGTAGCAATATCCTTGATAATACAGGAGTTCATCCAGAAAATTATGCTGCCGTCAAGGAACTCTTCAAAATCTTGGATATCAAGGAACTGAACGAAGAGGCCCAAAGCAAACTCAAGTCGCTTTCAATCAAGGAAATGGCGCAAGAGCTAGACCTTGGCCCAGAAACCCTTAAAGATATCATTGCCGACCTTCTCAAACCAGGTCGAGATTTTCGTGATTCCTTTGACGCACCTGTGCTTCGCCAAGATGTTCTAGATATCAAGGACTTAGTGGTTGGACAGAAGCTGGAAGGCGTGGTGCGTAATGTAGTTGACTTTGGTGCCTTCGTTGACATTGGAATTCATGAGGACGGTTTGATTCATATTTCCCATATGAGTCGCAAATTTATCAAGCATCCTAGCCAAGTGGTGTCTGTCGGTGATTTGGTTACCGTTTGGGTCAAGAAAATCGATACTGAACGTGAAAAAGTCAATCTGTCGCTCCTGGCTCCAAATGAAACTGACTGATTACGTCAAGCAGGTTTCGCTAGAAGACTTTGGAAGACCTTTTATCCATCAAGCCCAGTGGAATTCTCGTCTGCGAACGACAGGTGGGCGATTTTTCCCAAAAGATGGGCATTTGGATTTTAATCCCAAGGTTTATCAGGAACTGGGTTTGGATGTTTTTAGGAAAATTGTCCGCCATGAACTCTGTCATTATCACCTCTATTTTCAAGGGAAGGGCTATCAACACAAGGATCGGGATTTTAAGGAACTTTTGAAAGCAGTGGATGGATTACGCTTTGTGCCAACCTTGCCAAATAGCAACTCCAAGCCAATCAAGCTCTATCGTTGCCAATCCTGTCAGCAAACTTATCAGCGTAAGCGTAGGATTGATACCAAACGCTATCGCTGTGGAGTTTGTCGAGGTAAATTGCTACTAGTAAATCAGCCTGAGGACTGATGAAAGCCGAGCCTATCCGTGATATACTAAGTCTAACCTAGCAGAAAGAGGAAATAACATGAACAGTAAATTTTATAAAATGAGACGAAATCGCATGATTTCAGGAGTTTTGGCAGGTCTGTCAGACAAGTGGAACTTTGATGTTACCCTTGTTCGTTTCTTGTTTGCCATTTTCACAGTCGCAAACTTTGGACTTGGCGTGATTATCTATATCATCCTAGCTTCTATCATGCCAACCAAGGAAGAAATCGAAGCAGAAATGTACGGAACAGG
>CAKQBM010000023.1 GCA_934216185.1 uncultured Streptococcus sp.
GGTCTTAAGAAAGCTCGTAAAGCATCACAATTCTCAAAACGTTAATCAATACGATTATATCAACGTTTCAAAGCACTCAAAAGTTTACCTTATGGGTGCTTTTTTCTGTACTTTCTACAAAAATTTGCCCTAAAATTTGCCCTAAAATTACCCTACTTGTTTTTAAGATGTTGGTAGGCAACTTGTCCAGCAGATAAAGGAACTATGTTTGAGGTATTAACATAAGTTTTAGTTGTAACGGTATCGCTATGAGTTAATGCTTCAGAAATGGCTTCTAAGCTCATTCCAGCCTTTTTAGCAAGTGTCGCTCCTGTATGTCGTAATTTATGAGGTGTAGCATGTTTTAACTTTGGGTGTCTTCTTTTTACGGAGTTCATTTTGTTATTGAGATAATCAACGTGTAGAGGGCTATTTACATTACCTTTCGTATCTATATAGGTAAAGACTAGTTGATCGGATGTTTGCATTATACCAAATTTCGCTAACTCATATTTCTGTTGTTTTTTCCATTCTGAAAGAAGTGATACAAGGTAACTAGGAATTGAAAAAATCGTTTTCTTATTTCCTTTTGTTGACTTCACATTTTTATATTTGTCAAGTGCATGCCTTAAGTCGATTTGAGCATTTGCCAAGTCTATGTTTTTCCAATGTAGAGCATAGGATTCTGATTTTCTATCGCTCAAAATAAAGGTTGTAAAGAATAGGACATAATCTTTTAGTGATAATTTATCGTTCTCTAAATCTTCTCTAAAAGCATCAAACCAATCTTGTAATTCTTCACTAGATAGATACAGGTCGTCCTCATTTTTGGAGTCTTGGAGTTTTAGCTTTTTGGTAGCTTTAATTCGCTTAATTGTCTTGGATAATCGATTTGATTCTATGTACTCTAATTCCTCAGCCCAATCGAAAATTGAGTTTACATAGCTTCGAATAACCTTGAAATTAGCATACTCTTCAGCTTTAGCAGTCATTAAGTTTAGTACGACTTGCTTATTCTGATTCAGAAAATTGATTGAATAATTACCGAACATTGGTAAGATATGTTTTCTGAAAACAGTTTTAGTATTATCAATAGTAACCTGTGTTGGGGGTTTAGTTGTTGAAGTTGTTTGACCAGCTTTGTATGAATCCCACCAAATATTATTAAAGAACTCAGAGAATAGAATATCGCTAGTTTTAGAAAGTAGGATATCCTCACCATTTTCAAGTTGATGTATCTTAGTTAAAATTTCTAGTTCAGCTTCTTTGGCCTCCTTTCTTGTTTTATAGCGTTTAACAAAGTGATTTCCTTTAATTCCCATTTTAGATCGAATTTCTTTAGGTATATACACTTTAAGATTGTAAGTGTTACTATTTGTTTTTGTAACAGCCATGATGTTCTCCTTTAACGAGTCAGGATATATCATTAGAGATATTATAGCATAGCTTTTCTACAAAGCCACTTATCAATCTCGTTTTTATTGAATCGGACAGTCTTACCAATTTTAATAACGGGTAGCCCCTTTTGTATCCAGCCATCTAATGTATTGTTAGATATCCCTAGATATTTGCATGTTTGCCCCTTGTTAAGGTAAGGACTATCTAAACCTAAATCTTCTTTGAAATGAGAAATTTCATTTTGTAAGAGATTAGTAATCATCGACTGTATTTCTTGAACTTGTTCTGTTGGTAGAATAACTTGCATTTTTTCCTTACTCCTTACTTAATTTTATTTTTTTGTATTTGACTTTATTGTCAATTAAGTGTCCTTTTCGAAATACTTTGCTAATATAGTTGCTTTCATATAGGATATCTTCATTCTTAACAAGGTTATCTAAGGATTCACTTGTAAATAATTTTATTTCTTCAGGCTTTTGTAAATTACGAGAAGAATAAAAAGCCTTCTTTCCTAGACTCTCTAATAATTCCTGTCCTATGCCTTTTTCCATATATTTTGCAACATAACGACCAGCATTAGAAGAATCATCTAACTTATTTAGTTTGTTTATCCGAACTGCACCTAACCCCCAAATTGTTAGTAATTCTTTATGAGGGATAAAAGGAAATGAAAAAAGGAGAATGTGTGCATGCCACGCTCCCCTTTTTTGTCGTTCTAATACTGCAATATATTTAATAAGTCTTTTTTTGGAATGGTATATGTGATAGTTTAAACGTTTAATAAATTTATCAAAAAGTAAATTAAACTCATATCTGTTTTGTATATTTTCTTTGGTTGTAAGGGTAAGGAAACTAGTTCTGTCATCAAAATTTGTATCTATTAGGCGTTGAAGTTTCCATTTAGAATTTTTACGAGTGTTAGAAATTCTTTTTATTCGTTCATCTTGTTCAGCAGTTGTGAGTTCTTCAAAAGTTCTACGTTTCTTCTTTTCTTTTAGTGAAATGTGTTCTTCATCAATTTGAGTAGTATCATTTGAAAAAATTGGAGATTCGTATTCCCATATTTCAAGGTACGAAGAAGTTCGGATAATTTTGCGATTGTAACTCACAAAATCATCTCCTTTTCTCGTAATGTTTGCTTATATAATAAATAAACTAGGAGAAGCAAAGCTCCTCCATACTTCTATCATGTGTTTCTAAGCATCGCTCTGCTAAACACGCTTCCAGCTTGCCGACTTCCAGTCGGCAGTTTCGCTTAGTCACATGATGAGAAGTAGTAGTTAAATTTGAGGTTTAGGTAATTGTTTTAATGTTTGGTCTGTAGCCCAGTCAGTTGAAATGATTTCAAGATGTCCTTGGTCATAAACGAGCAAATCTCCGTTACCAATAAATTGATATTTATTATCTTTGCCAATATATAATGAAAAAGTATCTATACCAATAACATTTTTAGAAATATCGATAGATTCTTTAGGGGTATGTCCAACAATTTGTTTAGGGTAGTTGTTATTAGGAATTAGCTCTAGTTCTCTAAAATGAGCCCATAAAGGAGAACCAGCCATATCTCCTCCTCCACGCATATATCCTACTGCATTAGCAAGGATTTCTAATTCTTCTTCATATTCTTCAGTAAAAGGTTTAAAGTGCCATTCTTTTGGGTCAAATAGCAAATTGAAACCAGCATGGCTAACTAAATAATCATCTAGTTGATAAGCTACTTGTAAATTCAAATCTTGTAATAATTGTTGAACTGCGAAAAAGACCTCTAGATTTTGAATTGAGAAAGGAACTTGTTCTCCAAGTAAATAATAAACATCGTGATTGCCCATAAGGTTAATAACTTCTATTGAATTTAATTCTTTTTCTATTTTCCAATCGTATAGAAAAGTGAGATCTTTGGCATATAGTTGGATATTGTTAGTTTGTCCATGTAAATCAACATAATCACCAAGAAAAATGATTCTTTTAATATTATGTGTTTGTATAATCTTGTCAACAATGGGTAAAATTAGTTGAGATTTTAAATGTAAGTCGCCAATTAATAATGTCTTCATATAGATTCCCCTCTTTATTTTTGTTATTAGTATAAGAATAGAATTAAGTTTGCTAAAATTTTTATGTAATAGAGAAGTATTTTTTTAATATTGATAGGATTTTGTAACTGTATCATAGCAGATAACAGGTATTGTTTTGCTATTCTTTACATCTCCATCGATAAAGTAATGACTTTTACTATCATGGTAAATCTTACCTTGGTAAGTTTTATCTTTAGCTACTTCCCAAGAAGCAACATGACCAGAAACAATATCTTTTAAAAATCCACCAGTGGTAAGAGGAAATTTATTTGTAAACATCTCTGAACTCGTTAGCTCTTTCCAAAGCTTGCCAGCTTCTTCATAAATGCCAGCATGAACAAAAATTTGGGTATCAGTTTCATAATAGCGTTTATCCCTATATCGTTTTTTAAACCAGTTTATGAATGAGTTGAACTTGATATTATTTTTAATTTCATTTCTAACACCTGTTTCAAAGTTGTTAGGATTCAATTTTAAAATATAGTCCAATTCCTCTAGAGAGAAGAAACTCTCTATTGTTTCTGGAAATGCAGAAGCAGTAGGCTTATTTAAAATCAACCAATCATAAAACCATTCTTCATGATTTCCCAAAAGCGTAATAATTTGTTTTGGATAAATCTTTTCAAGTTCAATTATTTTGGAAATAACTTGAAAAGATTGAAGCCCATTGTCAATATAGTCTCCAATTAGAATAAGACGATTATTTTTATCAGATAAATCTACTTTACTGAGAGCGCATAAGAACTCATCTAGGTAACCGTGTATATCAGATATTGCAAAAAGTTTAGCCATAAATAGTATCACCGAATTATTTAGAAATAGGGACTACATCGTTACAAGAAAACCATAAATTTCCGTTAAATTGTCCAACTGTTAAATTAGATAATTTAATGGGGCATGTTTTTTTATCTGATAATAATTGAGGAGTAGCCGTAGGAGATAACGTATTAACTTTTATCTGGATCATTTCCATAAAGAAATCAGAATCCTCGTCTTGAATTGAAACATTAAGACGTAGTGCTACAGGTTTATTTGTTTCTCTGTCTAGAACTTCTGTATATCCTTTTACTGCCACGAATTTATTTCCTAATAATTCTGGTTTAAGAAAATCGTTAATTTTCATATAATACCTCGTTTCTTTTTGTCATCGCTTAAGCGATGAGGAATAGATATTTTTGCTGAAAATCTATTGAATTTAAGCAAAAATATCTATTGAAATTATTTTGACTTTGTTATGTATAATTGTAGTTCTTTTATAAAATCGAATTGCGTTGTATCAAGATAAGGACTTTCCCAATATTGAGCTTTTTCTTTCCCTGAGCCCTGCATATAAAGATATCCTGCTCCTTTTTCTTCAATAGATTTAAACTTATCAGGAGTAGCTGTGCCAAATACCATGCGGTATCCCTCTATTGAGTTTTCTCCTAAAGCTATTCTCAGTCCTAAATTATCTCTAAGATCAGTGTTTAGAGTTTCAGCTCTCATTTGTTGAGCAGATATAAGAATAAATACTCCTGCTTGTCGGCCTAGTAGGATAATTTGTTTGATACCGTCCATTACTTCGGTGATAACTTCTTTAGATTTTTTATCTGTTGCTGAAGCTTGAAATGCTCCCATTTCATCAAATATAAGCCATATTGGTTTAAATCCATGATCGGCAAAATTTGAACCGTAATGAAAGTTATCACGCATGGCTTGATATCGTTCCTGCATTTGTTCAACTACCAAACGTACAATACGAGCAATATTATTGGGAGTTGTAGCTACATATTTATCGCTTAAATAATGAGATAAACTGCCTAAATCACTGTTCTTGGGATCTGCAATATATAGTGTTGAGTTTCTTTTAAGAAGTTCAATAATTAAGAAAGATATAAATATAGATTTTCCACTACCTGTACCACCTGAAACTAAAATATGAGGACATTTTATAGGGTTATAAGTTATATCATATCCTAAGTCTATATCAAGACTATCTATCTCTTTCTTATGATTATGAGGTGATAATATTAGTCTATCAGGTTTCTTGTAATAAAAGTGATATTCCACAATATTAGGATGAGTAATTTTTTCTTCTAGTTCAAGTTCGAGAACTCCAGCTAATACATCATCGAGTGTCTGAACCTTTTTACTAAATTCGTCACCTCTGATAAGCGCTTTAATGACAATACGACCGTTTTGATTATCTAATTCATATTTTAAAATCGCACTTCTAATAATTTTTTCGTAACCTGAATTATCCTTTTCCGAAGTGTAGAGATGATTTGTATATAAAACAAATAGTAAGCTTTCCCTGATAATTAAATCAAAATCTAGTTCGTATCTAAAACCTTTTAATTTATTATTTATTTTATAGATTGCTAGAATACCAAAGACAATACATAAGATTTGAATAAAAGCAGGAGCTCTAATACTTACTATTAAACCTAATAAAGAAAAGATAGAAAAGACAATTATTATCAGATGTAACCATTTTAAACGTGAACTTGTAATAAAATAATTTCTTTTTAAGTTAGCTTCTTTTTTTAGTTTAAACATAAACAACCATCCTTTTTGAGTAGTAATACAACTATACAATTGTTTATATAGAGAACCTAAGCAAATTCTGCTTAGGTTATTGTTGTGTCTTCCAATAGGAATATACAACAAGCTTAATGATGTAACTAAGCCTTGGTAATCTAGTAGCACCATCTTCTTTCATTAAATGATATCGAAATTCATCAAGACCATTTAGAACATTTTCATCTAAATAGAGTCTAGGAGTTACGGATGTTTCTAGGCTAGGATTGACATTTTTGATATCTTTTTCCATTTCTTGACGTAATTTTTGCCATTCATCAATAGAGTAATGTTTTGTATTTCTATATGATTCTTCAATGACACTTCCGATAGAAGCTTTTAAAACGATATTGAAAGAAACACCATTTAATTCATCGTAATGATTTGATAGAAGTGTTTGTTCTAATGTACTTAGAAAATTATTCTGACTTAGTTCTTTAATTTTACGTTCTTTATTTTGAATAAGCTCATCTATCCATATTTTGGCTTCATATGCAAGACGAACACTTTTATATACTCTGACCACAAATCCTCCTTTTTAAAATTCATTAGAAAATTTTATCTTATCCATATTTTCAATTTCCTTATAGAAATTAAAATCTTTTTGATCTAACTTATCACAGATTTGTTTAATAATAAATTTACCTCGTTCTTCGATTCGCTCATTGACTTTTTTGAGGAAAATTGGGAATTCCTCCGCATCTTCTAGTTCTTTATTTCTAAAGGAATGATTTTCCCAAAAAATTTCAGGCTGATAATTACTATTTACATATGGTTGCAAGTAATAGTTTTTGATAAATTTTTTCCAAGGTTCATCTTCAGTTAAGAAAGCATTAAACCATTCATATAAAGAAAGTAAAGTAAGATCCCAATAATCTTTTGAAAAATTATATCTACCAGTATTCATCCAATGAGGTAATACAATAAAGTTTCCAATTGTGTGAGTTAGTTCAGCAAATTTTTCAAAATTATCTTTATTTTGACCAATAATATCAAATTTTTTGTAATTCTCATTATAGTATAAAATTGGGTATTGTTTATTTAGATATTCATTAGGGTCAATACCAATTTCTTTATATACTTGATAACGATTTGAACTTTTCATAATAGCTCGAGTAAAAGTAGTTGAAAAAGAATTTATAGTTTCTCCTCGTATAATATTGCTTTTAGAAGTATTCCAAAGTAGCATTTCATAGAGAAAATCAGCTTCTTTATCACAATCTGCATTAATACCAACTTGCTTTGTAGAGCAAAAAATTGTAGGTGTAACAAGTTCGCCATTTTTATATTTTAAAATGTTTCTAATTTTATCTTCTTTGTTTAAATCATCAGAATAGCAATTTTTAAAATCCCATTCCCAAGGTTTAATATTGTTTTTATCACAATAACGCAACCATTTAATAACTTTTGTATGTTCCATAAGTTTTTCCTTTCAGTTTTATTACGGGGATATTAAGTTTTGAGAATCTTAAGCGACTGTTTGAAGAGTATTTTTATTTTATGATGATCTAGTGCTTACAGCGTAAATGTATGCTAAATAGTTTGCAAAATCTCCTTGCCGTTGTCGGTCATCCGTGATTTTATCAAACCAACTAGTATCTTTACCTTTAGATTCGACTTCGCTTTTTAGTGCATTCAATTGTACGATGAAAGCATTATGAGCAGAAGTTCTAAGCTCCCCATGCTTGCCTTGTCTTTCTTTTGATAATGTTGCAGATTTGACACGAATTTCAGTATACTCTGCAGCTAACTCAATCAACATTGTCCAGTCATCAAGGAAAATTGGATCTTTTATGTCAAATGAACTAATTAGTTCATTATAGATTTTATGTGCATCTTCAAAAGTCAAAGCAGTTTTCTCTTGAAGAAAATCGGAATAAGTGTAAATTTCCATAAAGGGCCTCCACGAAAATATTTTTTTGTCTAACTACGACTATACTTTTATTATAATCCTATCTAAAAATAATGTCAAGGATTTTTGTAAGTTTTTTAGAAAAAATTTTTTTAATAGTGATGTATACCTATAAGGGGTTGTTTTGTCATAGTTAAGGTTTAATTAGTACTTCTTGATTTCATTAATTAGGGCAAATTTATGAGATATCTGACTCGTATTTTTTATTTGATAAAAAAATTTGCCCTATTTAAATGAAATTATTTAAAAATAGATAAAATTTAATTGACAATTGATCGTAAAAAAGTCCCTGTTTATAATTATTTGCGACATTTTTATTTAATAGTTAGCCAAACCAGGTCTTAAGAAAGCTCGTAAAGCATCACAATTCTCAAAACGTTAATCAATACGATTATATCAACGTTTCAAAGCACTCAAAAGTTTACCTCATGGGTGCTTTTTTTATGTTTTTTGAAAAAGTTCACCTCAAAGTTTACCTTATTTTCACCTTATTGTTTTATAGAGAAAATAAGCTAGCACAAACCCTATTTCAGTAGAAAATGAAGGAAATATTTCCATAATAAAACGCATAATATCAAGTTTCTTCAACACCTGATACTATGCGTGTTTAGGATTTTAAAGCCTGATTACTCAGTCTTTTTTTCTTTATAGTTCCGTTTAATTCCTAGCTTCATTAATTCTATAGAGGTTCATCATCTTGAGTAATAATATTGTTGTCAGAAGTTATAGATTCCATTTTATCCTTCAAGTGTCAGTGTTCTAAATTCCTTATATCTTGTTAGGATTTGGGTAGAATCATTGATAACAGACTGTTACAAATCTAGTTAGCTATATGATTTATGATTATCTACTTTTCTAGTAACCAATCTATGATATTTTTCTTCTCAATACCATTGTAATTGGCTGTTGGCTGAATCGTATCCATTGTTAATAGATATTTGGGGAATTGATCTTTAATGGCTTCCAGTGGTCTAAGTTCTCTTTTTAGTGTTTCTGGAGCAAGTGTTGTTTCACTGACCTGATAATAAGCGTAGTGACCAAGATTAGTTACAACAACAAAATCAACTTCATATTTATCTAAATTACCAACATATACTTGTGAATATCTACGTTTCAATTCCAAATATACAATATTTTCCAAGATATGACCAATGTCTTCTTTGTGGTCTGGTAATAAGAGATGTCGCAAACCTAAATCAACGGGATAATATTTTTCTAAGCGTTGCAATAATGCTCTACCTTTTACATCAAAACGTGGAACGGAATAAAAAAGTAAACTATCTGTCAAAGTTGTCAAATAATTTTCCAAAGTATTATGGGAGATCGAAACGTTTTGGCTTACCAGGGTATTGCGAATCTTATTTGTTGAGATTAAGCTACCTGTACTACTGAGAAGGGTTCGGACAATGCGCTCAATAATAGTAGGATTTGGATTTCCCAATCTAGTGACAATATCATTTAGCAGTATTGAGTTATATATTCCTCTGAGATAATCAATTTTTTCAGCGTAAGATGATGTTTGCAATAAGTAAGGGAAAGCACTAAAGAGATAATTGTTAAAAATTTCTGTTGTATTCAGATTCTCTGAGAGAGATTGGCCTGATAGGTATTCTTCAAATGACAAAGGAAGAACCTCTATCTCAACATACCGACCAGTCAAGTTTGTTGCTAATTGGCTACTCATAAAGTAGGCGTTTGATCCAGTCAAATAGAGGTCAACATTTGGCAAGATGAATAGACTATCTGCTACCAGTTCAAATTTTTCAACATGTTGAATTTCATCTAAAAAGATATAGTATGTTTTCTCCTCAACTAACCGTTCTTTTATATAAGTGAATAATGTTTGAAAATGTCGCAGTTCATAATAACTCAGATCTTCAAAATTGATGGATATGATTTGATTTTCGTCTACTCCAGTTGCTAGTAACTCCTCTTTATAGAGTTGAAAGAGAACAGATTTACCAGCTCGTCTCACTCCACTCACAACTTTGATGATTTGTCGGTCACGATGTCTTCTTAAAAAATCTAAATAATGTGGTCTTTTAATATAGTTCATAATAGATACCTCAAAGATAGTATAATACAAATTGATATTATTTTCAAATATTTAGAAATAAAATAGAATTTGTTTTATTATTTTTAAATATCTAGAAATAATATTTAGAACTATTTAAATATCTTCAGGATAGAAAAAGAAATTGTCCAGGAACGAAGAAACTGTACATTTGTTGTTAAACTGTACATCATCTATATGATACAGTAGTTCATATTTCTCAATTACATAAGCTCCGAAAACTAAAAAAGTGATAACCCTTTGATAACCTCTCGATTTTAAAAAGGGTTATATATGTAAGAATTGAGGACTTATCTCTTAAAATTACTTGATTTTAGCAATAATTTACCATAAATATCATGATGTAGAAAAAACCAGGTCTTAAGAAAGCTCGTAAAGCATCACAATTTAGTAAACGTTAATTCGGAAGAATTACTATACTTATACAGAGCACCTTTAGGGGTGTTCTTTTTTATACTTTCTTACTAAATTGGTAACTGGATCTTTATTTGATATTTTTTAATTGAGGATAAATCGGAAACTTATTCAATTATATTTTTTCAGAAAATTTTCTAAAATAAACAGAATTTGTTTGACATTTGTTTGAAAATTCTGTAAAATGAATTATTATATCGCTTAAGGAGAATATATATGGAAAAACAGAAAACATTTTTTGGACATCCTATTGGCTTGTCCACCCTCTTCTTTACAGAGATGTGGGAGCGCTTTTCTTACTATGGGATGCGAGCTATCCTACTTTACTATATGTACTATAGTGTGCAAGATGGTGGGTTGGGGATGGATAAGACCACCGCTGCATCGGTTATGGCGATTTATGGCTCGCTGGTATTTTTGTCCTCGGTTATTGGTGGTTTTGTCAGTGACCGTATTTTAGGAAGCCGTAAGACTGTCTTTTACGGTGGGATTCTGATTATGCTAGGGCATATTGCTTTGGCAACACCTTTTGGACAAGTGGCTCTCTATCTTTCTATTGCCTTGATTATCTTTGGTACTGGATTTTTAAAACCCAATATCTCAGATATGGTGGGGGGAATTTATGAGAAAGAGGATGATAGACGGGATGCAGGTTTTAGTATCTTTGTCTTTGGTATTAACTTAGGTGCCCTCGTTGCCCCTTATTTAGTAGGTTATCTAGGTCAGGAAGTCAATTTCCATCTAGGTTTCTCATTAGCTGCCGTTGGGATGTTCTTTGGTTTGGTGAAGTATGTGATGGATGGGAAGAAATACCTTCCTGAATCAAGTCTTTACCCCACTGATCCACTTTCACAGAAGGACCAGCAGACCTTGATTAAACGCTTGCTGATTACACTTGTTATGGTTGTTCTGGTGGTTATAGGTTTAGTCTTTACTCACCAATTTAACGTGGACATGATTGTTAATATCTTTACAGTGATTGCGGTAATCATTCCAATCTACTATTTCTTCAAAATTTTATCTAGTCAGAAAATAACTGCTACTGAGAGATCCCGAGTATTTGCCTACATTCCTCTATTTATCGCTGGAGTCCTTTTCTGGTCTATTGAGGAGCAGGGTTCTGTTGTCCTCGCTCTATTTGCGGATGATCAAACTCGACTCTACTTTAATGCATTTGGAAATCAGATTCATTTCCCATCTAGCTTTTTCCAAAGTATCAATCCACTTTTCATTATGATTTATGTGCCGATTTTTGCGTGGTTGTGGGGGAAAATGGGTAAAAATCAACCGTCCTCTTCTAAGAAATTTGCTTACGGTTTATTTGCGGCAGGTCTATCCTTCTTGTGGATGATGTTACCAGGGATGCTCTTTGGGACAGATGTTAAAGTCAGTCCTTTCTGGTTGATTATGAGTTGGGCTATTGTGATTGTGGGGGAAATGTTGATTTCGCCTATTGGTCTATCAGTCACTACTAAGCTAGCACCAAAATCCTTCCAAGCACAAATGATGTCTATCTGGTTCTTGAGTAATGCTGCTGCCCAAGCTATCAATGCTCAAATTGTAAAATTTTATACAAGCGAAACGGAAGTCGCTTACTATGGAATTGTTGGAGGAATTACGATTGTATTCAGTATTATCTTATTCTTCTACGTTCCACGTATTGAAAAACTAATGTCTGGTATCAAATAGAGAAAAAGTAGAATTTCTGTACGGATTTTGAAAGTTAGAGCAATTATTTATTCAAAGGATTTAGTTCTGTATGGTACAGGGCTAAGTCCTTTTAGTTTGATGAAAACTCACAATATTTCTGATTTTCCTAGTAGACAATCGTCCACTTTTTCTATTTAATACTCAATGAAAATCAAAGAGCAAACTAGGAAACTAGCCGCAGGTTGCTCAAAAACTGTTTTGAGGTTGCATATATACGGCAAGGCGACGTTGACGCGGTTTGAAGAAATTTTCGAAGAGTATAAGTCAAAGCCAATCAAAAAATCCCACTATTCAATAGGCTAAAGGAGACCTAATCATAGTGAGATTGTGAAATTATAGTAGGGTTTGTATGGCCTCTTCAATTTGTTTGGGGTCTGTTTTTGAAGAGAAGCGCTCAAAGACCTGCCCATCTCGACCGATGAGAAACTTAGCGAAATTCCATTCGATTCGTTTTCCTAGTGGGCCAGATTTCTGGTCTTTCAACCAAACATAGAGAGGATCTGCTTCCTTACCGTTAACCTTGATTTTAGCAAAGCGTGGGAAAGTAGTTTGATAATGAAGGGTGCATAAGGAATTGATTTCCTCTGCGCTGCCGGGTGCTTGTCCCATAAACTGATTGCAAGGGAAGTCTAAAATCTCAAATCCCTGATCTTGATAGCGGTCATAGAGTTCTTGGAGTCCTTGGTACTGGGGTGTTAAACCACATCCGGTAGCAGTGTTGACAACCAAGAGAACTTTCCCACGATAGGCATCTAGTGGAGTTTCTTGATTGTCTTGGTTCAAGATTGAAAAATCGTATAGTGAAGTCATTGCTTGCTTTTCTCCTTTTGTTTGGTATTTTTAGGAGTTTTCTCCTCCTGTAATGATAGAAATCCGTAGGTCAGAGTTCCAAAAATGCTACCGATAATGAGGCCATACATTAGGAAAGGACCACTTTTATCAAATTGTATGAGCAACTTTCCAAAATCTGAAAAGGACATCTGCTGAACGAAGACTTTATGAAAGATGAGTAGGGTAAAGAGGCCAATCTGAAGACCGATAAATACAACCCAGCTTCGAAATTTGATTTGGGCTTTGCTGTAGGTTTTGAGGATGATTTCTGACTTGTCATCTTTTTCAAGATGGAGTTCTTTGACGGCTCTTTGAGTTTTTAAAGTAATGAAAAAAATGAGTCCAGAGTAAACGTAGGGCATAGCATAGCGAACGGCCTCTATGAAGCGTCCAAATAATAGATAAAACAAGAAGAGAAAGAAGGAAGAATAAACGATTTGAACCATAGAACGGGCACAAGCTTTGTAGATAATCTCTTGTCTGCATTCATCAAAAGGACCCTGAATGTGAAAGAGATTTCGAAGTAAGCGAGTGGTTAAGTCATCTTTTTTCATACTAGTAACCTCCTAAATGAGCAGTTTTACTGATTTTCTTTTACGAATTGATAGAGATAATAAAGATAAGTGATAGAAGAAAGGCTAGCGATAGTCAGCAGTAAATAATATTTCCAATCGCTTGAGATGAGCATCAGTTGTGGTAAAGATAGAATCATAAAGCATAGTGCTAAGTTGAGTATGCGTGTTTTTTGGGAGTCAATCTTTAGATAAGTCAGTCCTTTGTTAAGGGCTGGAACAAAGACTAGCACGAGGAATATCTCTCTGATTAAGTTCCCTGAAACGATGATGAAGATGAGCAGAGAACTGAACAAAAGATGATAGGTAAGTAAAGTTAGTAATGATTTCATAGGGCACCTCTTAATCCTGGTCTTTTTTAGCTCTTGCAATACGAAGTGAGTCGACAATATGTATCATCACTCCGAAAAAAAAAGCTCCCAGTATAGTTTTAAAAATATGTTTTGTATTTAGAAGAGAAGTGATAAAATTTGGATTTTCACTTGTTAGGGTATCAATGAGTGGAATTATAAAAAATATCACTGTTCCATAAATCGAACCTGCTTTCAGACCAGGATAACGTAACTGTTTCTTTTCTTTTTTCATGAGTTTCCTCCTAATCCTCATCTTGATCTTTCTTAGCTTTTGCAATGCGACGGGAGATGAGAACCTGTATAATCACTCCGAAAAAGACAGACTGGAGGATGCTTGAAAAAATATTTTTAAAAGCGAGAAGTGACTGAAGATAGTCCTGACTCTCACCTAGCAGTATATGGAGAAGAGGGGTTGTAAAAAAACTCATTAATCCATAGAGTAGGCCTGCTTTCATACCAGGGTAGTGTAGTTGCTTACTTTCTTTCTCGCTCAGCATATCTGGATCAATAGCTGTAATCCCTGTTTTCTTCATTTGGTAGGTGACATAGCCAGCAGCGATGAGGGCAATCACTAAAATCAGAGGAGGATAGATTAGAACCACTTCTTGAGGGTATTTATAGGCCAGAAGGAGTGGAATAAGATTTCCGAAAATCATCAGATAAAAGAGGACGATAAAGACTTGGTTCCCAATACTATCGGCCTCACGCCGTTTGTATTCGTCAAGGGGACCAGAAATACCGTATGTGCGTTTGATCAGTTTTTCAGTGAAGGTTTCTTTTTTCATGAGTTGGCTCCTTTTTTAAAAATCTTCCTCCCAAAAGAGACTGTTGAGGTCAGTTTGGAGGCTACGGGCGAGATTGAGACAGAGTTCCAGAGTTGGGTTGTACTTGTCGTTCTCAATCATATTGATGGTTTGTCTCGAGACACCGATATCCTTGGCTAGTTCGAGCTGGGAAATACCTAGTTCCTTGCGAAATTCTTTCACACGATTCATCTGTTCTCCTTTCTGATTTATGTCGTATATATTTGACTATATTATAGTCTTTTAAACATAAAGTGTCAAGCATATTTGACATATTTCTTAAAGAAATCTTACTTGTTTTTGGCCTATTTGTCTGACTAGTGCAAGCTAGTCAGATTTGTGGTAAAATAGATAAGATATGACAAAAGAATTTCATCATGTAACGGTCTTACTCCACGAAACGATTGATATGCTCGACGTAAAGCCTGACGGTATCTACGTTGATGCGACTTTGGGCGGAGCAGGACATAGCGAATATTTATTAAGTAAATTAAGTGAAAAAGGCCATCTCTATGCCTTTGACCAGGACCAGAATGCCATTGACAACGCGCAAAAACGCTTGGCTCCTTACATTGAAAAGGGAATGGTGACCTTTATCAAGGATAACTTCCGTCATTTACAGGCACGTTTGCGCGAAGCTGGTGTTCAGAAAATTGATGGAATTTGTTATGACTTGGGAGTGTCTAGTCCTCAGCTGGACCAGCGTGAGCGTGGTTTTTCTTATAAAAAGGATGCGCCACTGGACATGCGCATGAATCAGGATGCTAGTCTGACAGCCTATGAAGTGGTGAACCACTATGACTATCATGACTTGGTTCGTATTTTCTTCAAGTATGGCGAGGATAAATTCTCTAAACAGATTGCGCGTAAAATTGAACAAGCTCGGGAAGTGAAGCCAATTGAGACAACGACTGAATTGGCAGAGATTATCAAGTCTGCTAAGCCTGCCAAGGAACTCAAGAAGAAGGGCCATCCTGCCAAGCAGATTTTCCAGGCTATTCGAATTGAAGTCAATGATGAACTGGGAGCAGCAGATGAATCCATTCAGCAGGCTATGGAGATGTTGGCTCTAGATGGTAGAATTTCAGTGATTACCTTTCATTCCTTGGAAGACCGCTTGACCAAGCAATTGTTCAAGGAGGCTTCAACAGTGGAAGTTCCCAAAGGTTTGCCTTTCATCCCGGATGATCTCAAGCCCAAGATGGAATTGGTATCCCGTAAGCCAATCTTGCCAAGTGCAGAAGAATTAGAAGCCAATAACCGCTCGCACTCAGCAAAGTTGCGCGTGGCCAGAAAAATTCACAAGTAAGAGGGAAAAATGGTAGATAAGAAAGAAACAACCAGTCAATTCTTGCAGAATCGTATAAAAAAATTCTCCCGTGTGGAGAAGGCTTTTTATCTTTCCATTGCGTTTACAGCTCTCGTTTTGGCGCTTAGTATTATCTTTATGCAGACTCGACTCCTACAAGTACAAAATGATTTGACAAAAATCAATGCGCAGATAGAAGAGAAGAAGACAGAGTTGGATGATGCCAAACAAGAGGTAAATGAATTGTTGAGGGCAGAACGCTTGAAAGAAATCGCAAATTCTAAGGACTTAAAATTGAATAACGAGAATATTCGATCAGCGGAGTAAGATATGAAGTGGACAAAAAGAATAACCCGATTTGCGATTAGAAACCGTAAATCTCCAGCAGAAAACCGTAAAATAGTGGGGAAGTACATCAGCTTGTTAGCTGTCGTACTTTTCGCTGTCTTTTTGGTCAATTTTGCTGTTATTATCGGGAGTGGTAGTAAATTTGGAACGGATCTAGTCAAAGAGGCTAAGAAAGTTCACCAAATAACTCGTACAGTCCCTGCCAAACGTGGGACTATTTATGACCGAAATGGAGTCCCGATTGCTGAGGACGCAACCTCTTATAACGTCTATGCTGTTATTGATAAAAAATACAAGTCAGCAACGGGTAAAATTCTTTATGTAGAGGATTCGCAGTTTAATAAGGTAGCTGAAGTCTTCCATAAGTATTTGGATATGGATGAAGCTTATGTGAAAGAGCAATTAGCTCAACCAAATCTGACCCAAGTTTCCTTTGGAGCAAAAGGGAATGGGATTACCTATGCCAATATGATGGCTATTAAAAAAGACTTGAAAGATGCTAGTGTGGAAGGGATCGACTTCACAACTAGCCCTAACAGAAGCTACCCAAATGGCCAATTTGCTTCTAGTTTTATTGGTTTAGCCCAACTCCATGAAAATGAGGATGGTAGTAAGAGTTTGTTAGGGACTTCTGGTTTGGAGAGTTCTTTAAATACCATTCTTGCTGGGACAGACGGTATTATTACCTATGAAAAAGACCGTGTAGGAAATATCGTACCAGGTACAGAACTGGTATCGCAACAAACTGTGGATGGCAAGGATGTTTATACAACATTGTCTAGCCCGCTCCAATCTTTCATGGAAACTCAGAT
>CAKQBM010000024.1 GCA_934216185.1 uncultured Streptococcus sp.
CAATGAAAATAAAGCTTAAAACCCCTTTACAAATCCAGCTATTCATGGTAGAATGGATTTTGTGCGAAATATCAGCAGGAAAGCATGAAGCTCGTCAACAGGTGTCTTATGATAAGTAACCTTGGCTGTTTAGGCGAAGGGCATCTGCACGAATCAGGGCTTTCTAAGTGACTATTTCCACCGAAATATTATTTATATCAGGAGGACATTTACATGTCACGTTATACAGGACCATCTTGGAAACAAGCTCGTCGCCTTGGCCTTTCACTTACAGGTACAGGTAAAGAATTGGCACGTCGTAACTACGTACCAGGACAACACGGACCAAACAACCGTTCTAAATTGTCAGAATACGGTTTGCAATTGGCTGAAAAACAAAAACTTCGTTTCACTTACGGTGTAGGTGAAAAACAATTCCGTAACTTGTTCGTACAAGCTACAAAAATCAAAGGCGGAATCCTAGGTTTCAACTTCATGCTTCTTTTGGAACGTCGTTTGGATAACGTTGTTTACCGTCTTGGTCTTGCGACTACTCGTCGTCAAGCTCGTCAATTCGTAAACCACGGTCACATCCTTGTTGACGGAAAACGCGTTGATATCCCATCATACCGCGTAACTCCAGGTCAAGTGATCTCAGTTCGTGAAAAATCATTGAAAGTTCCAGCTATCCTTGAAGCAGTAGAAGCTACTCTTGGACGTCCAGCATTCGTATCGTTCGACGCTGAAAAATTGGAAGGTTCATTGACTCGCTTGCCAGAACGCGACGAAATCAACCCAGAAATCAACGAAGCACTTGTCGTTGAATTCTACAACAAGATGTTGTAATACTTTATTGAATCAGATAGGCTTTGAAGCCTTGATATTAAGCACTTTGGGGCGCTTTCCCTTAGTGCTTTTTTGATTTCTCTTAATATCCAGCTATAATCGTCTATACACAACTAGACCGATATAGTTCAAAGTGATATAATAGTCTAAAGGAGGTGCTACCATGAATGTTTTAGAAAAAAACACACAGGTAAACTTTAAGACTAACAGAGACTTGTTAGAGAAGGCTAAAGCTATTATCACAGCGCAAAATCTTGATATGACAGCCAGTTTTAACTTGTTTTTAGAACACATTGTAGAAAATAAAGCCTTGCCATTTGAAACTCAAGTAGACAAAGAAAGAGAAGAACTTCTATCAGGGTTGCGTGCTGAAATTGCCCGTAGCTTTGAAGATTTAGAACATGGAAGAACTTACAGCATTGATGAAGTGAGGGCTAACCTTGGAATTTAACGAGAACGCCTATAGCCTTATTGTCTCTGAAACGGTACAAGAACAGCTAAGAGGTATCAAAGACTATATCTCAGCTAACTATTTTTCAGAGCAGGCAGGAGCAAACACAGTTAAAAATATTCTTTACGGATTAGCGCGTCTTGAGGTCTTCCCAGAAGCGGGATTTGATGCTGACGAAAGAGTAGGAGATATTATATATCCGCCACACAAAACTCGATGCATCATTTTAGGCGATTATCTAGCCTTCTATCATATTTTAGAGGATAGAAAAGCTGTCTTTATATCAGATATTATTCATAGCAAACAGGACTACATCCGCTTGTTCAAGAAAAAATAGCGCCTACATGTGGCGTTTTTGTCTGGGAATGACACGATGTTGATGATATAAATCTGGTATGATATAATATTCTGGCCCCCTCAATTCAAAGAAGGGAGGTGTTATATATGCTAGAGTTACTTTCCCTTTTTCTAGCTCCGTTACTTGTTAACGTACTATCTGAGTTTTTCAAGCTATGGATAAAGAAACGTAGCAAGTAGCTTTTAACCCCTTAAGAGGGTAGCAAAAAACCCCATCGCTGGCACGGTGGGGCTTTTTTAGTTACATATGCTAGAAGCATTGTTTTCCCTTTATGTTTTCATTCTAACACATAAGCCCCGATATTTCAAGCTTTTGTTTTTTATACGCGATATTGATGATATAAATCTGGTGTGATATAATATTTTGGCCCCCTCACTTTAAGGAAGGGAGGTGTTGCCGATGTTAGAAATTATCATCACAATTTTTCTAGCACCCTTAGTAGTCAATATTTTGACAACCTTGTTTGAGCAATGGCTTAACTCACGCAAGAAATAACCTTTAAGGGGCGATAAGCCAAAAAAACCTCAACGCTGGAACGTTGGGGCTTTTTGTTGCCTTGTTAGACAATTATCATCACTATAGACCAATTCTAACACATAAGCCCCGATATTTCAAGCCTTTGTTCTGATATTTCCTCAGAGTGTGATTGTGGTTTGAGTCCGCTCCACTGCAATTAGCACACACGCTACTAGCCTCCATTCTACAGCAAAGAAATCAACTCTTTTCTAGGGGATTTCCGCCCTCATTTTGCTCTTTTGTGCTAAAATAGACTTATAAATTGAAAATAAGGAATGTTTATGAAATCGGGTAATGGTTTTTGGAAAGGATGCCTTTATTTTTGGGGCTTCTTGTTCTTGTTAGGCCTTTTGGTTCAATATGCTCTTCCGCTTGCGGCTTGTGTCCTGCTAGGCTATGGTGGTTACCGTCTCTACAAACGTTGGCGTTATCCTCTTTTGCAGGATCGTTCTCTCGATGATCGGATTGAGCTTTTAAAAGCTCGGATTCGCCAGGCGGACAAAGATATTCAGCAATTGGAGGAAACTTTAGTAGAAAAAGGCTCAGAGTCCTATAAGAGTCTGGCCAATCAAGTATTAATTGAACTGCGGGAAATTCATCAGGAGGCGGATCGTCTCAAGTCCTATATCGATGCTGATGTTTACAACCGTATTGACAAAAAGGTTCGTACAGTGCGGGCAAACATTGATGTTCAGCTAGAACGTTTGGATAGGGAAAGCCAGGTAGATCTTGAAAATGCGGAGCCAGAGGAATTAGCTCCAGAATTGTCTCAGACTTTGGCTAATATTGCTATTGACCATCAGGCCATTCTAGACAAGATTGCTACCTCGGCTGAGGGTGATAAGGAAGAATTGACTGCTATTCATAGTTTGAAGATGGAGAAATTCAAAACGATTTTAGAAGGCTATTTAAAGATTAAGGCCAATCCTAAAAACTATAATCGAGCAGAAGAACGCTTGCAACAAGCTAAAGCGGCCATCGAACAATTTGACCTTGAGCTGGACCAGGTATTGAGAGAACTCAATGAAACAGATATGCGTGATTTTGATATCAGTCTGCGTATCTTAGAAAAAGATCGTAAAGAATAGGTTAGAAACAAAGGAGTAACCATGACAGAATTTAATTTTGATATTGACCAGATTGCTAATAATACGGTAGCTAAGGTGGATAAAACAACCCAAATCATCGAGACCAATACTGGCTCAGATAAGACCTTGACCTTCCTTGAAAAGTTGAGCCCTGAGCAGCAAGAAGGAATCAAGGCGCGCGTGCCCCAGTTAGTAGACCAGTTTGTCACCAATCAAAATACCCTTTTGGATTTTGGACAATCTGCTGTAGAAGGTGTGAATAATACGGTCAATCGTATCTTGTCAGAACAAAAGAAACTGCAGATTCCTCAAGTAGATGATCTACTCAAGAATACCAACCGTGAGTTGCAAGGCTTTGTCGTCAAATACAAGAACGCTGAGATTGCTGAGTTAGAAGAAAAGCCAAACTTTTTGCAACGCTTGTTTAACAAGAGTAAAAATACCCTACAGGAATTTTACTTTGACTCAAAAACAGTGGAGCAAAAACTCGATGGCATGGCTGCCGCAGTGGTCAAGCAAGAAGATGTGCTAGCTCGAAATATCGTCTCTGCTGAGATGCTGATTGAGGACAATACTAAGTCTATTGAAAATCTAGTGGGAGTGATTTCCTTTATCGAAGCCAGCCAGACAGAAGCTGGCAAGCGCGCTGCTGAACTAAAGGCTCAAGTTGACCAACTCGATACAAGTACGGTAGAATACCAGACCAAGTCTCAAGAATTGGCCCGCATGGCTGAAGTGGTCAATACTCTCGAACAACAGCACACTGAGTATGTCAGCCGTCTCTATGTTGCCTGGGCAACAACACCTCAGATGCGCAACCTTGTGAAGGTGTCATCTGATATGCGTCAAAAATTGGGTATGCTTCGTCGCAATACCATTCCAACAATGAAGCTTTCTATTGCTCAACTGGGTATTTTGCAACAATCCATGAAATCAGGTGTCGTGGCAGATGCCATTGTCAATGCCAACAATGCTGCCCTTCAGATGCTAGCCGAAACTAGCAAGGAAGTGATTCCACAGATGGAACGAATTGCCCAAAACCCGACAGTCGCTGTTGAGTCTGTTACCAAACTGGCTGAAAGTCTGGTCGCTCAAAACCAAGGTATCGTCGCAGCTATTGAATTGGGACGCCAGAAACGTGCTCAACTAGAAACAACCATCGTCAAGTCCGCAGAAATGATCAACGATTCTGTCAAACTACGCGATGAAAAAATCGTCCAAGCCCTTCTAGACCAAGGCAAGGCCGCCCAGAAAGAAGTACAAGAATAATACACAAGTCCCCTGTAAGTTTAGGAGTATCTTGCCAACCATCGTCAGTGGTCTGCAAGCAAGTTTACTCTGAAATAAGAGATAAAAGCATGGGAAGCCTTTTCCCAAGGAGTCTTTTATGGTACAATAGAAGGAAGTAAAAGTGTTGTTTTTCAATCTTATCAACACCTTGGATGAAGGAAAAGGAAGAGTCCCTATGGTTTTCAGATTTAAGCAAATAACTAGCTTGCATATATATATATATATATAAACTCGCGTTTTCATACCCATTTTCAAAACCTGCCAATGTTTTTGGTAGGCTTTTTGCGTTGTAGAAATGGGGTATGAACATGGCTTATACCTTATCAAAAGAATTAGAACAAGAACTCATCGTTTCAGCGCCTGAGTTGCAGGCTAGTTATGCTGCCATTGTAGAATACCTAGAGGCTATCAACCAGAAAGAAGCATCTGGAAGCAATTCTCAAGAACTCCAGAACCAGCTTGCTATTCAGCTGAGACGTTTAGAAGATTTGGTGCAGGGTTATATCCAAATAAAGAAGAATCCCCATCACTACCTAGATGCAGATAAAGACCTGACAGAAGCCTATCAAGCTATAAAAGGGACGGAGCAAGATCTTCTCAAAAAATTACAACATCTCAACCAAGCAGCCTTGCAGGATTTCCATATCAGCCAGAGACTCTCTCCAAAAGACGAGACTGCTATCCCTGTAGCAGGTAACCCCAAAACCAAACAGGAATTGGCTATCGAGCGGGATTTAATCAACCAGCTGACAAAGGGAGAAAGTCAATGGGTGTATCGACCTGAGTTAAATACAGAAGACCTCCTATGGGGAAACTTTTTTGCCAAGCTGGAAGCCAATAATGTCCGCATTTTGCAAGACCATCCCCTTACAAATTCAGAGAAAAATCAAATCAAAAACCAGCTCAATTTCGTCAACTTCTATGAAGCAGCTAAGTGGATAGCAGGGGAAAATGGTATTGCCAAGGTGCAGGTTCAACGTGAAGATGCCAGTCTAGGCACCATTCGTTTGGAAGTCTTGTGGAGAAACAATGTCGCTGGTGGTAAATCCAGCTATGAGGTTGTCAACCAAGTCATCACAGGCGGAGAAGGGATTCGCCAGCGCCGTGGGGATGTGACTTTGCTGATCAATGGTCTGCCCATGATTCAGATTGAACTGAAAAGCCGTTCTCATCCTTATATGGATGCCTTTCGTCAGATTAAAAAATACGACCAAGAAGGACAATTCAGAGGTATTTTTTCAAGTTTTCAGATGTTTGTCGTCTCAAATGTCACAGACACTCACTACATCGCAGCTGCCAAAGCCAACAAGCTAAATGAGCGCTTCTTGACCAAGTGGGTGGATAGTGAAAACAGACCTCAACCCCAGCTATTTGACTTTGCAGAGTCTGTCTTGTCGATACCGAGAGCCCACGAGATGGTCATGCAGTATTCTGTCATCGATGATGACAAGAAGGCATTGATTTTATTGCGCCCCTATCAGGTACATGCCATTGAGGCTATCCGTGAAGCCAGTCGCAAGCGCCAGTCGGGCTATATTTGGCATACGACTGGTTCAGGAAAAACCCTGACCTCTTATAAGGTTTCGCGCAATCTGCTCCAGATTCCATCTATCGAAAAGACAATCTTTGTGATTGATAGGACAGACCTTGACCAGCAGACGACCAGTTCTTTTCAGTCTTACGCAGAGAACGATATGATTGATATCGACGAGACCGATGATACACAGGAATTGGTTAAAAATCTAGCTTCTGATGACCGCCGTGTCGTTGTCACGACCATCCAGAAAATCAATGCCATGATTCGGCAGTTTGATGAAGGACGTCATCAAAAGGTCTACAATCGTATCAAACAACTCAAACTAGCCTTTGTCGTCGATGAATGCCATCGTGCAGTGACTCCTGAACGCCAGCGCCACCTAGAGCATTTCTTTACCAATTCTCTCTGGTATGGTTTTACAGGGACTCCTATCTTTACAGAAAATAAACGTGAACAAAAAGGAGACCTTGCTCAGACGACCGAAGAGCAGTACGGTGACTGTCTCCACCAATATACCGTCAAAGAAGCCATCCATGACAAGGCGGTTCTTGGCTTTAATGTAGAGTATCAGACGACCATGCCTGGATGGGCAGAAGATGAGATTGACGAGGAGCGTTATGATGACGAAGGCCACATGCTTGCCGTTTTAGACGCTATTCTCAATCGCTCAAGACGCAAACTCGGTTTCCAAAATGGAGTAGGAAAAACCTATGAAGCCATTTTGACCGTCAAAAGCATTGCCCGTGCACAGGCCTATTATAACCTGATTAAGCAAGTCAAAAATGGAGAGAAGTCTTTAAGCATTTCGGAAAATGTTAAAAAGGTTTTGCCAGACTTCCCTAAGGTTGCCATTACCTACTCTGTGACAGAAAATGAAGCAGACTCCTATGTCAACCAAGCCTACATGGAGGAGAGTTTAGAAGACTACAATACCATGTTTGGTACCCACTTTAACCTAGCAACCATTGCTTCTTACAATAGTGATCTCAACGATCGTTTGGCCCGTAAGAAAGAACGCTTTGCCTTCCGTGAGGAACAGTTGGACCTGGTTATCGTTGTGGACCGCTTGTTGACGGGCTTTGATGCCCCTTGCCTATCGACTTTGTTCATGGATCGTCAGCCCATGAAACCCCAGCATATCATTCAGGCCTTTTCACGAACCAATCGCCTCTTTGATGAGGGCAAGAAATTCGGTCAAATCGTTACCTTCCAAACGCCTGACCGCTTTAAAGAAAAAGTGGATGAAGCTCTGAGCCTTTACTCAAATGGTGGCGAAACCAGTGTCTTAGCCCCAGAATGGCAGGAGGAGAAGGCCAAGTTTCTTGAGAAGGTTCATCAACTATTAGCCATCGCTCCAAGTCCAGAGCAGGTGCCGGATTTGGATACAGCGACAGATGCAGAATTAAAACGTTTTGCCAAGGCCTTCCAAGAGTTTGACAAGCTCCTATCCTCTATACAAGTCTATTCGGACTATGATGAGAAAGTCATTCTCAGAGAGATTGGCCTCAGTCTAGAAGACATCGAGAACTTTGCTGGCCAATATCAAAATGTCATCGAAGAACTCCGCAGACGCAGAAAAGAAGACCAAGAAGAGGAAGGGGTTCTCCTAGATATAGAGTATGAGCTCGAATCCATCCGCACCGATGAGATAAACTACCACTATATCCTCTCTCTCATCCAAGCCCTAATCGAAAATCGAGAAAACCTCATCGGTAAAAAAGAAAAGAGTCTGGTAGATAACTATATCGAAGATTTGAACAAAACCAATCCTAAGTTATCCAGCCTCATCTCCAAACTCTGGCAGGATGTTCAAGCTGATGCCAAGAGCTATCAGGGTCAGTCTGTAACCCATAAGTTGGATGAGATGATTGAGCTAACTACCCAGCAAAAGATTCGTGAAACGGCAGATTATTGGCAGATAGGAGAGGACGAACTCCAGTTCGTAGTAGATAACTATCGTATCGGACGCGACAAGCAAAATGGTGAAAAAGCCATCACAGAATCTCAGGACTACCTGGCCTATAAGGAAGCCCATGGAGACAAGGCACTACCAAAACTCAAATACAAAAAAGCCCTCAAAGAGGACTATATGCGCATGATTTCAGAGGATATCTTACCGCTAAGAGGGAGATAGGCTTAAAAATGGTCAGCAAGATAATGTTGGGAAGGTTTTCGACTAATGAGGGTCAAAATCCCCCTCTCTTCAAGATGCAAGAAAGCATCCTTGACCTTTTTCTTAGAGTAATGATGGTTGGACTGATTGGCTAGTTGGATGATGCTTCTATCTTCTATACCATCTCTCTTATCATCGACAAAGAGCTTGGACTGAGCGAGTAGAAACAAGATGTATTTCTCGACCTCCTCCAGCCCTTCTGTTTGCTCTATCTTAACTTTATAGCGATGAAGTTGTTCCTGCTTTTCGAGGAGGGTTTGGATAATATTTTCCTGCCCTTCCTTGATAAACGTCAACAAGGTTTCGACGAAGAAAGTAGCATCGGCGCGGTTGAGATGGTCGCCAGTATTCCTAAAAGCCTTGTAATAGTCTTGCTTATGGTGATTGATTTGTTGGGACAAAACCAACCCCGAAAATTTATCGAGCTTTCTAGACAAGTACTTGGCAAGGATATAGCGGCCCGTCCGACCGTTACCGTCATAGAATGGATGAATATTTTCAAAAAAATAGTGTCCAGCACAAGCCTTGATAAGGTTTGGGATAGAATGGTCGTTTATAAAACGAATCCACTCTGTCAGCATAACCTGAATCTGTTCCTCCTTTTGAGGTGGGATATAGATGACTTTGCCAGTCTTGTCGTCTTGGATAAAGACCGATTTCTGTCTAAAAAACTCTCCATCAAGTTGATCCTCTGGCGAGATTTCTCCTTGCGTTAATTGGTCATAAATCCTTCTGATATCTTTAAGAGATTGGATTTGGAGAAATTCATCCTTAAGGATTTGTTGGTACATTCGCAAGGTGGAAAGATGTTTGATCTGTTCGGTCTTATAGGGGTCTTCCTCTAGGAGTTTCTCCACATCGACCAACTCTTTACGAGTTGTATGGATACCCTCGATTTCGTTTGTGGAAATAATCGATTGGTAGAGTTGTTCCTTATAGAACTGATCGTGGGCAATCTTTGGGAGGGTATCAGCTATTTCGCTAATTCGTTGAGACTGCTGTGAGATAGTTTCCATCAGTTGGGAAAGCCCAAGATGCAGGGTAACAAATAGAGGGTATTGACTTGTTTTGACAGTATCGCGTTGCATTAGATGAGGATAAAGAGATGTCCTGATGGAGCTGTATCCTTGTAAGCGTAGTTGATACTCTTCCTCATATCGGTCACGATGACTGTAGTATATTTTTCTAAGTTCTCTATAGTTCATATGTAGTCATCCTCGCATTTCAACGTTTTTTAACATTATATCACAAAATCAGCCCTTCTATTGTTTCAAAATAGGTAAAATTGAAGAATAGAATAGTATAGTTACCTATCTAAAGTGCAAAAATGGCCAAAATTGAACAATAGGAACGAAAGGTGGACGCCCTAAAGTGCAAAAATAGGTAAAATCGAAGAATAGAAATCAAAAAAATAAAACCTAAAGTGTAGAAATACGAAAATTGAGTAATAGAAAGAAGGAACATTATGGAAAAATTATTTATTATTGGAAATGGGTTTGATATAGCGCATGATTTAAAGACTAATTATCTATATTTCAAGAAGTTCGTTTATCAGCAGGCTTATGGGAAAGATGATTTATTAGAGTCGTTGCAAAGTGAAAATTCCATAAAATTATATCTGAATAGAATTGATGAAGAAATATTGCTAGAAGAAATAGACGATTATAGTATTCCTGAAATGCAAATGGGACCAGATGGGGAAGACCTATATCCAGATGATGTAGATTTGTATAAGTTGTTGTACCAGTTAATGGGTCAAATTACGGAAACTGAGAAATTTTGGTCTGATTTTGAAGCGAAATTAGCAGATTTTAATAAAGTGTCTATTGATACCATGGATTTTCTGGATAGTGATGGCGATTTGAATGGTTCTTTGATGGCTAATAATGCTAATGAGTTAGGAGAAACTCTAGCTAAATATATAGATTATTCTTTAAATAAATTATTTAAATTGTGGATAGAAGAAACATATTCTGATTGGCAGGATAGAATTCTGACTAAAGGTGAAGAATCGCACTCTAAATTATTAAAAGATACAGTTTTGAAAAATTCTGATGCATTATTTATCAATTTCAATTATACAAAAACGTTAGAGGATTTATATAGAGTTCCCGTAGAGCAAGTTTTTCATTTACATGGAGTTATTGGTGGGAAAAAATTTATTTTTGGACATGGTTTTGATGATGAAGTAAGTGATTTCAATCCTCTAGATGTAGGAGCATATCTTGAAGAAGTTGTTATAAAGTTAAAAAAACCAGTTGACAATGTATTGTCTAATTACAATGAACTTTTTGAAAGATTATCTTCTGTCAAAGAAATTTATTTCATCGGTTTTGGAATTCGTTCAGAACAAAGATGGGTAGACAGTCCATATTTAAAAGCAATATTTAAGGAGGCTCCAAACGCAGATATTTTACTTGATAGTTATTACCGATTTGGAAATATAGTACAAATAAAAAGAACTCTGAAAAAATTAGGTGCAGATAAAGCATATAAACTAAGATTGATAGATACAAGGGACAATCAATTGTTATAAGGAGGAGCAATATGACAAAGAAATCAAGTTATCGCTTTGTGGGTTATACCGAACCTTGGGAGCAGAGAAAGTTAGGGGACGTTGGAGAGACCTATACAGGATTGTCAGGAAAGACTAAAGAAGACTTTGGGCATGGGGAAGGAAAATTTATAACTTACGTGAACGTGTTCAATAATTCCTTAACAGATTTATACGGGTTAGATAGTGTTGAGATAGATGATAAACAGAGAAGAGTTCAATATGGTGATGTATTATTTACGACTTCATCAGAAACACCTGAAGATGTTGGATTGAGTTCAGTCTGGTTAGGAAGGGAAGACAATGTATATCTGAATAGTTTTTGTTTTGGCTATCGTCCAAAGAAAGATATATTTGATCTGTATTACTTAGCTTTTGTATTACGTTCTTTTAGTGTAAGAAGAGAGTTTATGTTGTTAGCTCAAGGAATTTCAAGATTTAATATCTCAAAAACAAAAGTAATGGACATGTCTATTAATGTCCCCTCCCTCCCCGAACAAACTGCCATCGGTTCTTTCTTCCAAGATATTGACCAGCTCATCAGCCTTCAACGGCGTAAGTTAGAGGTGCTCAAAGAGCAGAAGAAAACCTACCTCAAACTCCTCTTCCCAGCCAAAGGACAAACCAAACCAGCCCTTCGCTTCGCAGGATTTGAAGATGAGTGGAAGGAAGTGAAGTTAGGGGAAGTTTATTCGTTTTCACAAGGTCAACAGGTTCCAGTTGAAGAACAGTTTGAACAAATCAATGAGAATAGAATTCGATTTATCCGTATTGTTGATCTTACAAACAAAGGTGAGGAGATGAGATATATTGAGTTTAAATCAAGTACAGGTAGAGTTTACGAGAAGGATATCTTTTTTGTTAGATATGGTGCTGTAGGGGTAGTCGGAATTGGTTATGATGGTATTATTGCAAATAATTTATTTAAACTAAATCCGCAAATGAGTGTTGACAATAAATTTATGTATGTGCAATTTAATCGTGAAAAATTTAAGAAAACATTACAGGGATTTAGTGCTTCAACTACGATGCCCGCCATTAGTTTTACAGATATTCGAACAATCGATATCTATCTCCCCTCCCTCCCCGAACAAACTGCTATTGGTTCTTTCTTCCAAGACCTAGACAAGGCCATTACCAAACAAGAGGAAAAAGTCAACCAACTCAAAGAAAGCAAACAAACCCTACTCAGAAAAATGTTTATCTAAGATACAAAGCCCGTAAAAAGCCCAGTAAAAATAGGAAACTGGCACAGTCTTCGATGAAGACAAGACAGTTTATCTTTTTTACCCAGCTTTTAGGTCGTGTTCAATTCAAACAAATACAAAGACCGTAAAAAGCTACACTAAACGAATGAAAGTAGAAAATGATAGGAGACCCTATGTCACAAACAGATTTATCAAGAGAACTATACCAATCCCTCTGGAATGCGGCAGATATACTGCGTGGTCAGATGGAAGCTAATGAATACAAGTCCTACCTTTTGGGCTTGATTTTCTACAAGTACCTATCCGACAACATCCTCCAAGCCGTCTGTGATAACTTGGACGAGACCTTTGAGTCCTTCCAGCAAGCGCAACTTCTCTATGAGGAAAACTTTGCGGATGCAGATGTCCGTGAAGACCTCATCGAGGTCTTAAATGACGAGCTGGGTTATGTGATTGAGCCTTCTCTGACCTTTACCAAGCTGGTTCAGTCTATCCATGAAGGAACCTTCCAGCTAGAATCCCTAGCCCAAAGTTTCCGTGATATCGAGCAGGCCAATGAAAAATTTGAAAATCTTTTCGAAGATATCGACCTCTATGCCAAAAAGCTAGGCAACACCCCACAAAAGCAAAACAAGACCATCTCTGAAGTCATGAAACAGCTCAACGACCTCAATGTGTCTGGTCATGCTGGTGATATCTTGGGTGATGCTTATGAGTACTTGATTGGCCAGTTTGCCAGTGATTCTGGGAAAAAGGCTGGTGAGTTTTATACACCTCAAGCAGTTTCACACCTCATGACTCAGATTGTCTTTGCAGGTCGTGAGCATCAAAAGGGCATGTCAGTTTACGACCCGACCATGGGTTCTGGTTCTCTCTTGCTAAATGCCAAGCGCTACAGTAAGCAAGCTTCGACGATTTCTTACTACGGTCAGGAGTTGATTACTTCGACCTTCAACCTTGCTCGCATGAATATGATGCTTCATGGGGTTGCGATTGAGAACTATCACCTCAGCAACCACGATACCCTAGACGAAGATTGGCCGACTACCGAGCCTACAGACTTTGATGGGGTTTTGATGAACCCACCCTATTCACTGAAGTGGTCAGCAGATAGTGGCTTCTTGCAAGATCCTCGCTTTTCAAGTTATGGAGTTCTGGCGCCTAAGTCTAAAGCGGATTTTGCCTTCCTTCTTCACGGTTTTTACCATCTCAAGCATAATGGTGTCATGGCCATCGTTCTTCCTCACGGAGTCCTCTTTCGTGGAGCAGCCGAGCAAAAGATTCGCCAGCACCTGCTAGAAGAAGGGGCTATTGATACAGTTATCGGCTTGCCGGCAAATATCTTCTACAATACCTCTATTCCGACAACTATTATTATCCTTAAAAAGAATCGCACCAATAAGGATGTCTTCTTTATCGATGCCTCAAAAGAGTTTGAAAAAGGGAAAAATCAAAACAATATGACCGAAGACCATATTGCCAAGATTTTGGAGACCTATCAAAAACGGGAGAATGTCGAGAAGTTTGCCCATCTAGCCAGTTTTGAAGAGATTGTCGAAAATGACTACAACCTCAACATTCCACGCTATGTTGATACCTTTGAGGAAGAACCCGTTGTTCCCCTAAGCGACCTCGCAGACCAGCTCGCAGAGATTGATAAAGAGATTGGACAAGTAGAAGCCAGACTCGCACACATGCGCAGCCAGCTAGTAGGCACAACACCAGAAGCCCAAGCAGAATTAACCGCCTATCTCGAAAAATTGAAAGAGATTTAGAGAGTAGGGGAAGAATGAAAACATCTCGTATAAATTGTACGAGGTGTTTTTGGATTTCGTTGATTTTTAGAAAATAATTTTTAGTGGAATGGATAGTTTTTGGACTTAGAAATTTGATTTGTTGATTTAACCCAGAAAATGATCTAGTTGTTGTGATATAATAAAGTTAATTATTTTTAGGAGTAAGTAAATGGAACAAGGTTTATCATACTGGCAGTTTGCGCCAGAAAGTCAGTATTTGGATAGGAAAAGCGCTCGTAAAAAACCATTGGAACTCTTAAGACATTTGATTGCCTTCGCGAATGCAGAAGGTGGCCAATTAGTCATTGGTATTGAGGATGAAAAAAGAAATAATATCATTACAGGTTTTAAGGATGGGAATGCGTATCCAATTGAAGAGTTTGAAAAACTTAAGGGAGCATTGAGAGATAATCCTCTAAGTTTAAAATTTACTAAATTAGAAGTCAAAAATTATAAAGATGAAGACGATTTTATTTTAATTATTTCTGTAGAAGTATCTACTGATAGAGTGATTACCGCTCCTAACGATGACGTTTATTTACGACAAGGTGATGAATCTGTTAAATTAGGTTTTGAACAACGTATACAGTTGAGTTATGATAAGGGTCAGCGTCATTTTGAGGATGAAATTGTAGCAGGAGCAACTTTAGATGATATTGATGAAGAACTTGTGAATGAGTATAAGACCAAATTTGTGAGCAAAGATAGAAGTACAGAAGAAATACTGAAAGCTAGGCGCTTATTAGTGGATGGTCAGTTGACTAAAGCCTCTATTCTATTATTTGGAAAGTATCCATCTAGTTTCTTCCCTCAAGCAAGGATACGTTTTTTACGATTTGATGGCGTCGATATGGGGACGGGGAGTACATTCAATGTCGTTAAAGATGTGACATTTGAAGATGCCCTTCCAATTCTAATTAATAAAGTAAGGGATTTTATTCGTACACAGCTTCGAGAGTTTCAATATTTAGATGATAATGGCCAATTCCAAATTCTACCTGAATATCCTGAATTTGCTTGGTTTGAGGGAGTTGTCAATGCAGTGACCCATAGGAATTACTCAATATCAGGCGATTATATTAGAGTTATGATGTTTGATAATCGTTTGGAAATTCATAGTCCAGGTAAATTACCAAATATTGTTACAGTTGAGAATATAAAACATGAACGCTTTTCTAGAAATCCTCGTATAGCTAGAATTTTGACAGAATTTGGGTGGGTTAGGGAAATGAATGAAGGGGTGAAACGTATCTATACAGAAATGGAATCATTCTTTCTACATGAACCAAAATATTCTGAACCGGGCAATAAAGTTATGCTAACTTTAGAAAATAATATTGTCAGTAGGCATTTAAGAGTTAGTGATAAAATTGCACAAAAATATGATCAATTTAGTGATCTAAACGATGATGAAAAAACTATTTTACACATCATGTATAATACAGGTGAAAAAATGACAACATCACTAGCTTCTGAAATAACTAATCGAAGTAGAAATTTTGCGAGTAGGTTATTGAAGAATCTTTCAAATAAAGGAATACTTGAATGGCATGGCACTAGCAAGCAAGACAGAAATCAATACTATACATTGGTTAAGTAGAGTGCAGTAGAGTGCAGTAGAGTGCAGTAGAGTGCAGTAGAGTGCAGTAGAGTGCAGTAGAGTGCAGTAGAGTGCAGTAAAGTGTAGTAACGTGCTAAAATTATCTGATTCAAATCAGCTTTACAAAAAAAGATTGTAGAACGAGTAGAGTTTGAATTGAAATATAAGATAATTAACAAAAAGAAAAAAACGCTTAAATGCGTTTTTCTTCTGTATTAATTCGTATTGAATGCTTACTTAACTTCTATCTACAGTTTCTAAAACTCTAAATATAATAGAGCTGAAGCAGTGGTAAAACAGATTTTCAACAAACTTGGCAATATCTCTAAAAATAATTTCTTTATAGTCCAAGTCGGTTTGAGTATTCAAATAAAGCAATATTGAAGTGGTAACTTGTTGCTTTTCCTTTTCAACTTGACTAACTTGACCTGCATTGTCTAGTTCGCTTTGTGTAATATTGTGTTTTTTTCTTAAATTTTTGATACGAGTAGGTAGTTCATGTGAATAATTTTCATCAAAAAATTTCATAGAGTAGCTCCCTAGAATCATGGAAATTAGTAAAAATAGTTATTATCCTAGTTGATTAAAAAAATTTCTGATTTCCTCATCTTTTATAAAATAATATATAATTTTCCCCTCTCTTCTAGTGTCCAAGATGTTTTGATTGGCTAGTTTACGAAGATGGTGGGAGGCAGATGCCATACTGAGATTTAGTAAACAGGCGATATCGCAGACACAGAGTTCTTCGACGGCAAGGAGATAAAAGATGATATTTATCTGTTTATTATCGGTAAACTTTGTTAAAATGCGAAGTGATTTTTGGATTTTTTCCTTTTCAAGGTAGTTCGTTGCGGTTGTAACATTTTGTTGATTTATAACATTCACTTGGCAGATACTATCTTTTTTCATAATATTTTCTCCTAGTTTAACACAGTCCATAGCATGTCAAAGCTGTTGTTTTCAATCAGGATATACATCCCCAATCCTAAATAGACAACGGCAATAAACCATCTGCTATATTTTTCCAAAGTTTCTCCAACAGAAGGGACTTGTGCTAATTTTTGGGCAGAAAAAACCAAGAGATAAATCATGACTAGAAAAGTAAGTAAAGCCACTATCAAATTCGCTAAATT
>CAKQBM010000025.1 GCA_934216185.1 uncultured Streptococcus sp.
TTGAAATAAAGGGAATTTTCCCCTCTAACTACACATCTTATCACCATCGAAAAGTCTCACACTAAACGCTAGCAACTGGAATTTACTCTAAGACGACTCTGTTTTAGGGCTATTTGTCGTGCACTTTTTTCTGAGTCTTTTCGCTTTTGAACCCTTATATATCAAGAAAAAGAAAACCAGTGGAAGTTAGTCTAAGACGAATCTCCATTGATTTCACGCGTTTTTCTCATACTAAAAGCTAGGTTGTGGGAAACTGGAAGTTAGTTTGGGAAGTTACCCTTTTCTATAAATCCTAAAGGCTGTAATACTTTCAATCCTTGTCATTTTGTGATATCATGTAGAGGTAATGAAAGGAGAGAAAATGTCTGCAATAGAACGTATTACAAAAGCTGCTCACTTAATTGATATGAACGATATTATCCGTGAAGGGAATCCTACTCTACGCGCGGTTGCTGAGGAAGTTACTTTCCCCCTATCTGACCAGGAAATCATCCTTGGCGAAAAGATGATGCAATTCCTCAAACATTCCCAAGATCCTGTCATGGCTGAAAAAATGGGGCTACGAGGTGGGGTTGGACTGGCTGCTCCCCAGTTAGATATCTCAAAACGCATTATCGCTGTTTTGGTGCCAAATATTGTTGAAGAAGGAGAAACTCCACAGGAAGCCTACGACTTACAAGCCATTATGTACAATCCAAAAATCGTCTCTCACTCTGTTCAAGATGCTGCTCTTGGTGAAGGAGAAGGTTGCCTCTCTGTTGACCGCAACGTGCCTGGCTATGTGGTGCGCCATGCCCGCGTCACTGTTGACTACTTTGACAAAGATGGAGAAAAACACCGTATCAAGCTCAAAGGCTACAACTCCATCGTTGTTCAGCATGAAATTGACCACATCAACGGTATCATGTTTTACGACCGTATCAATGAAAAAGACCCATTTGCAGTTAAAGATGGTTTACTAATTCTAGAATAAAGAAAATCCCGTTGTAAGACGGGGTTTTGTGTTATAATAGAGGCATGAAAACAAATGATATTGTCTATGGTGTCCATGCCGTTACCGAAGCCCTCCTTGCAAACACTGGGAATAAACTCTACCTCCAAGAAGACCTACGAGGTAAGAATGTTGAAAAAGTCAAAGAACTGGCTACAGAAAAGAAGGTGTCCATTTCTTGGACTTCAAAAAAATCCCTCTCTGAGATGACTGAAGGTGCTGTCCACCAAGGTTTTGTTCTACGAGTATCTGAATTTGCCTATAGCGAGCTGGATCACATCCTAGCAAAAACACGTCAAGAAGAAAATCCACTTCTATTGATTCTGGATGGCCTAACTGACCCTCACAACCTAGGCTCCATCCTGAGAACAGCCGATGCGACCAATGTTTCAGGTGTCATCATTCCCAAGCACCGTGCTGTGGGAGTTACTCCTGTCGTTGCCAAAACGGCCACAGGTGCTATTGAGCATGTTCCAATCGCCCGAGTGACTAATCTGAGCCAAACTCTGGACAAACTCAAGGATGAAGGCTTCTGGACCTTTGGAACGGATATGAACGGCACTCCTTGCCACAAGTGGAATACAAAAGGGAAAATCGCCCTCATCATCGGAAATGAAGGAAAAGGCATCTCTAGCAACATCAAAAAACAAGTCGATGAAATGATTACCATTCCGATGAATGGTCATGTTCAAAGTCTCAATGCCAGTGTTGCTGCAGCCATTCTCATGTACGAAGTTTTTCGAAATAGACTATAAAAAAGTTTCCAGTCATCTGATTGGAAACTTTTTTATGATTATACTCAATGAAAATCAAAGAGCAAACTAGGAAGCTAGCCATAGACAGCTCAAAACACTGTTTTGAGGTTGTAGATAAGACTGACGAAGTCAGCTCAAAATACTGTTTTGAGGTTGCAGATGGAAGCTGACCTGGTTTGAAGAGATTTTCGAAGTGTATTAACTATGTTCTGTGATAAACTTATAAGCTTCTTGACCAGCGATAGCTCCATCTCCAACTGCTGTTGTTACTTGGCGAAGGTCTTTCAAGCGAACATCTCCAACGGCAAAGATACCATCAACTGCAGTTTTCATGTGGTTATCTGTCACAATCCATCCTGCCTGATCTTGGATATTCAATCCTTTAACAAAATCGCTAAGAGGGTCCAAACCAACATAGATAAAGACACCACCGAAGGCTTGTTCTGTCACTTGACCTGTTTTCACATTTTCAAATACGACAGATTCTACTCGGTTTTCACCCTTGATTTCCTTCACTACAGAATCCCAGATAAAGCTGATTTTCTCATTCGCAAAGGCTCGGTCTTGTAAAACCTTTTGGGCACGAAGTTGGTCACGACGGTGAACAATGGTAACAGTCTTAGCAAAACGAGTCAAGAAGAGGGCTTCTTCAACAGCTGAATCTCCGCCACCAACTACCAACAAATCTTGGTCACGGAAGAAGGCACCATCACACACGGCACAGTATGAAACACCACGACTATTCAGTTCTTCTTCTCCAGGTACTCCCAAAGGACGGTGTTTAGAACCAGTCGCTACGATAACGGTACGAGTTTCATATGTTTGGTCATCAGTCATCACTTTCTTAAAATCACCATGGTCTTCGACATTTTCAACATAACCATAAATGTGCTCAACACCAAGATTTTCAAGTGGTTCAAACATCTTTTCTGCCAATTCTGGCCCACTAATATTAGCATATCCTGGGTAATTTTCGATATCAGAGGTATTATTCATCTGACCACCTGGCAGACCACCTTCAATCAAGGCTACTTTCAGATTGCTTCGAGCAGCATACAAGGCTGCAGTCATCCCTGCAGGTCCAGCACCGATAATAATAGTATCGTACATATAGATTCCTTCTTTCTTGTTGTAACTATCTTTATTCTAACTCTTTCCTGTCAATCAAGCAAGGATTATGCCTTGAAAACAAGAATTAAACTCATAACCGCAAAGGATAATACTGGAACAACCAAGACCCCAATCATAATCATATCATAGAGATGGGCTTGGCGAGCCTTGGCTGTCTTATCAACTCCCGACATGGCTCTCAGTCCAATCCAAATCCCTAAAAAAATCAGGACGAGGATGGTGGTCAAGATTAAACTCTCGAAATATAAAGAAAATAGTTGCAGTAGCATGATTTTTCTCATTTCTATCTTTTTTAAAGAGTAAACTCAGCTAGTCCAGCTAACTGAGTTTTTCTTTATCTATTATATCAAATATAAGTTCGTTTGTAACTAGCAAAGAATTCTTTTGTCCGCTCTTCTTTAGGATGGTGGATAATCTCATCTGGTGTTCCGGACTCGATGATTTTCCCCTTATCTAAGAAGAGAATCTTATCAGCCACTTGGGCTACAAAGGACATGTCATGACTGACCAAAATCATAGTCTGACCTGACTTAGCAGCATCTGCAATAGATTTTTCTACTTCACCAACCAATTCTGGGTCAAGGGCTGAAGTTGGTTCGTCTAAGAGCAAGACATCTGGTTTCATAGCAAGAGCACGTGCCAAGGCAACCCGTTGCTTTTGTCCACCTGATAAATGACGAGGATAATGGTTTTCACGGTCAGAAAGCCCAACCTTAGCCAACTCTTCCTTGGCAATCTTAGTCGCTTCTTGGTCAGATAATTTCTTGACAACAACCAAGCCTTCTTTCACATTATCAAGCGCTGTGCGGCGTTCAAACAAATTAAACTGTTGGAAAACCATAGACAGCTTACGACGTAAGGCAAGGATTTCTTCTTGAGTAATCTTAGAAAAATCAACTGAGAAATCATCAATCTGAATCGAGCCACTGTCAGGTGTTTCAAGATAATTGAGACTGCGAAGAAAGGTTGATTTTCCAGCTCCTGAAGAACCAATCAAGGCTACAACTTCCCCTTTTTGGATATCCAAGTTCAGATGATCCAAGACAGTCTGTCCTGAAAAGGATTTGCTTAAATTCGAAATCTTAATCATTAACGAAGGTCTCCTTTCACATCTGTTTGCACGGTATCAGGTGCAGAAATAGCCATTTTTCTCTCGATGAAACGACCGAGGCTCTCAATTCCAATATTGACTACCCAATAAACAAGGGCAACGGAGATAAAGCGTTCAAAGTAACGATAATCGGCACCACCCAAAATCTGAGCTTGGGCAAAGACTTCCACAACACCCGCACTAAAGGCTAGGGAAGTTCCCTTGGTCAAGCCAATGAGGGAATTGATCAAGGTTGGAGTTGCCACAACTGCTGCATTTGGAATAATCACTCGTCGGTAAACTTGTGCTCGGGTCATACCCAGACTGCGTGCCGCCTCAATCTCACCAGGATTGACTGAGAGAATGGCTGCACGAATGGTTTCACTAGCATAAGCTGCCTCATTAAAGGCAAAGGCGACAATCGCAAAAGCTGCAGCTGGAATAGCATTGATATTGAGACCAGTCCCCCATTGCTGATTGAGAGCTTTCAAAGCCAAAGGAATTCCGTAGTAGGTCAACATGAGTTGCACCAAAATCGGTGTCCCTTTTAAGAAACTAACGAAGAAGGCCTGCAAGGGATATAAAATCTTGACACGATTGATTTTCACAATGGCAAAAAGAAGCGCCAAAACCAAGCCAAAAAGGGCACCACCAATGGTCAACATAATCGTTGTTGGAAGTTGTTGGACAATTCTCGGGATTCCATCAAAGACCGAACGCAGGCTAAAAAGCTTGCCATCCGGAATCAATTGCACCAAGTTTTGGTACCAATCTGATGCTAAAATCGTTGTAACATTCATAAAAACATCCTCTCCTGATAATGATTCATTCTACCATACTTCTGCCGTCAATGAAATTATTTGCTACGGTCAGATACAGACTTTGTCTACCTACTAGTTTATCATACTTTGAAACAGGGAGGCTATATATTTTATCTATCAAAGAGATAAGTAAAAACTATTTCAATCCCAATTCTTCATAAGGTTTTCGATAACCAATTTGCTTAACAGTTCCATTTTCTACTAAAATGGGTCGTTTTAACAACATACCGTCACTTGCTAGCAACTCGGCTGCTTCTTGGTTTGACAGGCTTCCTACCTTATCTTTCAGCCCTAATTCACGGTATTTGATCCCACTGGTGTTGAAAAATTGCTTCAACTCGAACCCTGAGTTTTCTAGCCAACTTAAAATGACTTCGTGTCTAGGTGTTTCTTCCACGATGTGAACAGCTTTGTAGTCCACACCGAGTTGGTTTAATTCTTGTTTTGCTTTTTTACAAGTTGAACATTTTGGGTATTCGATAAATTCTAACATGTCTTTCACTTTCTATTATTTATATCTTTAAAATCTACGCCTTCATGATCCAAGAGCCAAGCTTTCTTTTCCACTCCTGCAGCATAACCTGTCAGACGCTTTCCTGCTCCCAGCACACGATGACAAGGTACTAGGATAGACCAAGGATTACGTCCTACCGCTCCGCCAATTGCTTGAGCAGAAGCCACTTGCAGGTCTTGGGCTATTTGTCCATAGGTCACTGTCTGACCATAAGGAATTCTCTGTAAATAGGACCAAACTCGCTTTTCAAAATCCGTTCCGATTGGAGCTAAGGGCAAGTTGGATAAATCCCGAGACTTGCCTTTAAAGTAAGCATCTAAACAAGCAATAACTGGGTCTAAAATGGGATGACTAACAACTTCTTCTATTATTTCATACCATAGTCCCCTCTCAAAATGCTTCTGCTCCTGAACCCAAATTCCATACAAATAATGGTCATCAGCTACCAGTGATAGAATACCAATTGGCGAAGAGTAGAGCATTTTTGCGTACTTCTTTTGCATTATTTCTTCAATTTTTGATAGGCCAAGCGTTCGCCATCAACTGGAACCTTACCAACCTGTTTAAATCCGAGTTTTTCAAAAATATGTTGCATAGCCTTGTTGGCAACATGCGTATCTGAGCGAAAATCTAGATAATCAAATCCTTCAATCAAGCCCTCTAAGAAGGTTTGAGCAACTCCTTGTCCCTGCACATCTGCTGCTACAGCAATACGGTGAAAGACTAGATACTCTGACTCTCCAGCTTGCCAGTTTCCTTCATAAATAGCTTCATAGGCTGCCTCTGGACTCTTGGTTACAGCAGCATAGGCTATTAGTTCTCCTTCTTCCAAGGCTACGTAGGCTTGACCCGAGATAATATCCTCAATAATAATATCAGCATTTGGATAGCCATTTTGCCACTGGTCACTACCAGCTTCTGCTAAACATTTCTTGGCTTCCTCAATCACCTGCATAATGCCATCTACTTCATTTGGAAAAGCTAAACGAATTTCCATCTTTTCTCCTCTTTTCTGACTAGTTTCTCCCATCATAGCATAATTTAAGCCTTTTCACAAGCAGTTAAAACTTGACTTTCTGTTTTTATTATTTTATAATCTAGTTATTAAAACTAGATAAAGAGGAGTTGAAAATGAAAACTACCTTTTCCTACCCAAAATGGGCAGAAATTCCAAACATTGACCTCTATCTAGACCAGGTTTTACTCTATGTCAATCAGGTCTGCGCCCCTATCTCTCCTGATAAAGACAAGGGCCTGACAGCATCCATGGTCAACAATTATGTGAAACATGGTTACCTGACAAAGCCTGACAAGAAAAAATACCAACGCCAACAGATTGCTCGTCTGATTGCTATCACAACCCTCAAATCTGTATTTTCTATTCAAGAAATAGCTCAGACACTGAATACTCTCCAAACTCAAGCAAGTTCAGACCAACTCTACGATGCTTTTGTAAACTACATAAACCAAGGAATTGATCCAGCTAACCCCATTATCCAAACCAGCTGCCAAACCGTTAAACTCTATCACCAAACTCTAGACTTAATCCATCATACCGAAGAGGAGGTAATCCAATGAACACTAGTCTTAAACTCAGCAAACAACTCAGTTTTGGAGAGGAGATTGCTAATAGTGTGACCCATGCTGTGGGTGCAGTCATCATGCTCATCTTACTCCCCATTTCATCCACCTATAGTTATGAAGCACACGGATTTTTATCCTCTATAGGTGTATCCATTTTCGTCATCAGTCTCTTTCTCATGTTCCTCTCATCCACCATTTACCACTCTATGACCTATGGTTCGACCCACAAATATGTCTTGCGAATCATCGACCATTCGATGATTTATGTTGCCATTGCAGGCTCATACACGCCCGTCGTCTTGACCTTAATGAATAACTGGTTTGGCTATCTAATTATTGCCATCCAATGGGGAACGACCATCTTTGGTATTCTCTATAAAATCTTTACTAAAAAAGTCAATGAGAAATTTAGCCTTGCTCTTTACCTGATTATGGGCTGGTTGGTTCTGGCTATCATTCCTGCCATTATCAGTCAAACGACGCCAATTTTCTGGAGTCTTATGGTAACTGGCGGACTCTCTTATACAGTTGGAGCTGGATTTTACGCCAAGAAAAAACCTTATTTCCACATGATTTGGCATCTTTTTATCCTAGCAGCATCTGCCCTACAATATATTGCCATTGTTTATTACATGTAAAACTCTAAGCAGGCAGAGCCTGCTTAGAGTTTTACAATCGAATTTCCTAAAGAGGAAGCAAGATGAAAGCCGTCATTGCTTGTGCTCATAAGATTCTCAGAATCATTTACAAACTACTCTCCATCAACCAGACTTATCAAAAAGAAAAGGCGCTAGAACTGAGGAAACAGTTCTGACGCCCAAATTAAAAAATTTCAATTACAGTATAGCACAGGAAGTGATTTTTTGCGCTTTTTTACTATCTTTTTTCTTTACACATATTAATAAAATACTGATGCAAGCGAACATCATCAGTCAATTCTGGATGAAAAGAGGTCACTAACATATTTTTTTCTTGGGCTGCAACGATTTGATTATCAACTGTTGCTAGAATTTCTACATCTTCTCCAACACTACTGATAATTGGACCACGGATAAAGGTCATTGGAATATGACCGACTTCCTTACATTCTGCTTCCGTGTAGAAACTTCCTAATTGGCGTCCATAGGCATTGCGCTCGACCACCATATCCATAGTTCCTAGATGACTCTCTTCTTGAGAAGCGATTTTCTTAGCCAGCAAAATCAAGCCTGCACAAGTTCCAAATACTGGTAAACCAGATAGAATGGCTTCTCGAATGGGAATCAGCATGTTCTGGTCACGTAAGAGCTTGCCCATGGTTGTAGACTCTCCTCCAGGCAAAATCAAACCCGACAAGTCGCTCTGATGTTTCTGAAAATCCTCTAGATTTCTGATTTCGACACTAGCGACACCTAATTGATCTAGTACTTCTGCATGTTCTGCAAAGGCACCTTGCAAGGCCAATATTCCAATTTTCATCTATTTTCCTCGCTCAGCCATGAGAATTTGGATTTCATTTTCATTGATACCAACCATGGCTTCCCCTAAATCTTCAGAGATTTGAGCTAGGATTTGAGGATTACGGAAGTTAGTCACAGCCTTAACAATAGCACTCGCTCGTTTAACAGGATCTCCTGACTTGAAAATACCTGAACCGACAAAGACACCCTCTGCCCCTAATTGCATCATCAGCGCAGCATCTGCTGGTGTTGCAACGCCTCCAGCCGCGAAGTTTACAACTGGCAATTTCCCATGTTCATGAACGTATTGAACCAATTCTACAGGGACTTGCAAGTCCTTGGCAGCAACATAAAGTTCGTCCTCGCGTAGGTTTTGAATACGGCGAATTTCCTGATTCATCATACGCATATGACGAACGGCTTGGACGATATCCCCTGTACCTGGTTCTCCTTTTGTACGAATCATGGAAGCACCTTCAGCGATACGACGTAAGGCTTCACCCAAGTCCTTGGCACCACAAACAAAAGGAACTTGAAATTCTTTCTTGTCCACATGGAAACGGTCATCAGCTGGAGATAGAACTTCACTCTCATCAATATAGTCAATCTCAATAACCTCTAAAATCTGAGCTTCAACAAAATGCCCAATTCTGACCTTGGCCATTACTGGAATACTCACCGCTTCTTGGATTTCCTTAATCATCTTTGGATCACTCATGCGGGAAACGCCACCAGCTGCACGAATATCTGCTGGAATCCGCTCCAAGGCCATAACAGCTGCCGCACCAGCAGCCTCTGCAATACGGGCCTGTTCAGGATTTTGAACGTCCATGATAACTCCGCCCTTTAGCATCTGTGCCAAGTTTTTATTTAATTCATATCTATTTTCAGTCATTTGTTGTATCCTCATCATTTGTATTGGTAGCTACCATTTCATTTTAAGTCAGAAAAGGATGAACCACAAGATAAAAAAATCATAATTGTATGGGTACAGATTAATACTCAATGAAAATCAAAGAGCAAACTAGGAAGCTAGCCGCAGGTTGCTCAAAGTACTGCTTTGAGGTTGCAGATAGAACTGACGAAGTCAGTACCCATACCTACGGTAAGGCGAAGCTGACGTGGTTTGAAGAGATTTTCGAAGAGTATAACTAAAAAACTATCTGACCTCAACTTAAGGCCAGATAGTTCATCAAATTTTATTTTTCAGCTGTAAGAGCAGCCATTGTGATGTAGTTGTATGGTTTGTTGAAGTGTGGCAAGAAGAAGAGGTCTGTCAAGGCCAATTTATCAATTGTCACATGCTCTTGGATAGCAAGTGAGAACATGTGGATTCCCATGCTGATTGCAATATCATGTGAAACCATTTGCGCACCAAGAATTTCACGGCTATCTTTGTCAAATACAATCTTAATCGCTACTTCATGGTTGTCATGTTTCATGAATTCTGGTTTTTGAAGATCGTTAAAGCCTGTTTCAGTCGCATTGTAACCTGCTGCTTTAGCTTTTTCAAGAGTCAAACCAGTTGAAACCATGTGAAGACCGTAGATTGAGATACCGTTTGATCCTTGAACACCGATTCCTTCCAATTCATGTCCACAAGCGTTGTAAGCACCAACGATACCAGTACGAACAGCATTTGAAGCAAGGGCGATGTAACTTGTGTCTTTACGAGCGTTGTCATAAACAGTCGCACAGTCACCAACGGCAAATACACCAGGAAGTGAAGTTTCTTGTTTCTTGTCTACAAGGAAGGCACCGTTGCGGAAGAGTTCAATCTTACCATCAGCAAGAGCTGTGTTTGGACGGAAACCAACTGCAAGGATAACCATGTCCACATCGAAAGTCTCTTTATCAGTAATCAAGCGTTCAACTTTACCGTCACCTTCGATTGCTTTAACAGTTTGACCTAGAGCCAAGCGGATGTTGTGGTCTTCCAAGTTCTTCGCCATCATTTGTGTGAAGTCTTTGTCATAGTAACCGTTCAAGACAGTATCAACGATATCAACAAGGACAACTTCTTTTCCAAGACGTTCAAAGGCTTCAGCAAGTTCAACACCGATGTAACCACCACCTACAACGGCGATACGGTCAAGGTGCTGGCTCTTGTCAGCAAGTTTGTTGATAACTTCTTCAGCGTTTTGGTACAATTTTACGAATTGTACGTTTTCAAGAGTTGCTTTAAATTCGCGGTTTCCTTCAACAATTTCAACACCTTCGATTGGTGGCAAAATTGGTGTAGAACCTGTAGCGAAAATCAATTTCTCGTATGATTCTTTGTGCTCTTTCCCTTCAACTTCTGCTGTAACTACTTTGTTATCATAGTCGATTGAAAGAACTGGTGAGTTCATGTACACCTTAGCACCTTTAGCTTCCAATTTTTCTTTATCAGAATAGAACAAGCCTTCAGCACCGTCAATTTGTTCACCAATCCAGAGGGCCATTCCACATCCTAGGAAAGAGATGTTAGAGTTTTGGTCAAATACAACGATTTCGTTCTCATTGCCAAAATTATCCAACATAGTATTAATACATGCTGTACCAGCGTGGTTAGCACCAACTACAACGATTTTACTCATAGAAAAATTCCTACCTTCATTTTTAAATTTACTCTTCTAGTATAACATTTACTGTTAGCGTTTACAAGAGTTTGGCTGATTTTTCCTAATTTTTTGTAAAAAATTGTAAATAATCTGTAATTTAACACAGATTATTACAATTATTTTTTTATTTTCTGAGCATACTTCTTGACATCTTTACAAATTTTATTTGTGAAAACGCTGACTTTATGGTATGCTAGTATCATGGAAAGAAAATGTAAGGGGTTCATTTTTCATAAATTTACTATATTTCAACCTTCTTTTCATAAGAGAAAGGAGTTGGTAGCTTGCCTCTTAGTTCACATTCTGAACGCCTAATGGGAACCACTATCACTATTTCATTAGTGGATGAGCAAGCTGATATCTTGCTCCAAAAATCCTTTGATTTGCTTAAAGAGCTTGAATACCGCTTCAATGCCAATAGTCAAGAATCAGAGTTGATGGAAATCAATTATCAAGCTGGAATAGCTCCAGTCAAAGTTCATCCTGATTTGTTTGAATTGATTTCACTTGGACTAGAGCATAGCCTAGCGCCCTCTAGTCATCTCAATATCAGCATTGGTCCCTTGATTCAAACTTGGCGCATCGGTTTTTCAGATGCCAAAGTGGCCCAACCTCAAGAAATTGAATCGGTGCTACCTTTAATCAATCCTCATGATATCGAGTTAGACTCTTCTGCTTCCACTGTGTTCTTGAAACAGAAAGGAATGAAGATTGATCTAGGTTGTCTAGCCAAAGGATATAGTGCAGATAAGGTTGCCCAATTTCTGAGAGCAGAGGGAGTGACTTCTGCCCTGATTAATCTGGGAGGGAATATCCTGACCATTGGAAAAAATCAGGCAAGAGGGGATCAGCCTTGGCAAATCGGGATTCAAGACCCAGCCAATCCGAGGGGAAATCACTTAATGACAATCCCCGTTGTCAATAAATCTGTCGTAACTTCGGGCATTTATGAACGTCACCTGACAGTCGATGGAAAAGATTACCATCACATTTTTGACAGTCAGACAGGATATCCTGTTGAAACAGAACTCGCTAGTCTTACAATCATCTCTGATAAGTCAGTTGATGGTGAAATCTGGACAACTCGTCTATTTGGAGAAAGACCTGCTTCTATCCTCTGGCAAGTCGAAAGTTTGGAAGGCATCGAAGCTATCCTCATCGATAAGGAAGGTCACCTAAGCTGTTCTTCAGGAATTCCTACTCTATAGAGACAAATGTTTCAATGGAGTTTTAAAATCGTATTATGTAAAAAGAGAAAGGAAATCTCATGTTAAAACTTATTGCTATTGTTGGAACAAATTCAAAACGTTCTACAAACCGCCAATTGCTTCAATACATGCAAAAACACTTTGCTGAAAAAGCTGAAATTGAACTTGTTGAAATTAAAGACATTCCTGTCTTCAATAAACCAGCTGACAAGCAAGTACCTGCTGAAATTCTAGAAATTGCTGCCAAAATTGAAGAGGCTGATGGCGTTATTATCGGTACTCCTGAGTATGACCACTCTATCCCAGCTGTTTTGATGAGCGCTCTTGCTTGGTTGTCTTACGGTATTTACTCACTCTTGAACAAACCAATCATGATTACAGGTGCTTCTTACGGTACGCTTGGTTCATCACGTGCCCAATTACAACTTCGCCAAATCTTGAATGCTCCAGAAATTAAAGCAAGTGTCCTTCCAGATGAATTCTTGCTTTCACATTCTCTTCAAGCATTTAACCCAAGTGGAGACCTAGTGGATCTTGATGTTATCAAAAAACTGGATGCTACTTTTGACGACTTCCGTATCTTTGTAAAAATCACAGAAAAATTGCGCAATGCACAAGCCCTACTTCGCAAAGATGCTGAAGACTTTGACTGGGAAAATTTGTAAGATAGGAGACCAAAAAGAATGAAATTTGTTGGACTTGTAGGATCAAACTACGATCAATCATATAACCGTAAACTCTTGGAATTCATCCGTCGTCACTTTAAACTCAAATTTGAATTAGAAGTTCTCGAAATTGACGAAGTTCCAATGTTTAACCAAGACGAAAAATGGGATGAAAGTTTCCAATTGCGTCTCTTGTATAACAGAATTACTCGTGCTGATGGTGTCATTATTGCTACTCCTGAGCACAACCACACAATCTCAGCTTCTCTAAAATCTGTTCTTGAATGGCTTTCATACGAAGTTCATCCATTTGAAAACAAACCAGTCATGATTGTGGGAGCTTCTTACTACGACCAAGGTACTTCTCGTGCCCAAGTTCACCTTCGTAAGATTCTTGACGCTCCAGGTGTCAATGCCTATACGCTTCCAGGTAACGAATTTCTTCTTGGTAAAGCCAAAGAAGCATTTGACGCAGAGGGCAATATCACAAATGAAGGAACTATTAATTTCCTTGAAACATGCTTGGACAACTTTGTAAAATATGTGGGAGTCGTTTCAAAATTGAAAAAACCAAAACCAATTGCACCAGAAGATTTATATTGTACAAATTCAATTGCAACTACCATTCAAGGTGTTGATCCAGATGATCCTGAATGGGTAGAAAAAGCAGCTGAACTTGTTGGAGCTGTTTCTGGAGATACTTACGTTAAATTAGACCATGGTATCTTGACAGTTAACCAAATTGACATGTTCTTGAAAGCAATGCCATTTGAGTTGACATTTGCAGATGATAACAACCAATTCTTATACTACAATAATGTTCACCAAGATCCAAACACCATGTTTGCTAAACGTGTACCATCTCAATCTGGTAACCGTCTCTCAACTGTCCATAACTCACTTCCCGGTGGACGTATGAAAAATGTTGAATGGGTTGTCGGTGTACTGCGTAATGGTGATCAAGAATATGTTCGTACAATCGTTCCTGGATCTCCTGCAGGGGTTATCAATACTCACAACTATCAAGCTATGTACTATCCTGATGGATCATACGCTGGTATCAATGAAATAGTCTTCAACTTCCAACCATGGCTTGATTGGTACCTCAATACAACTGGTCAACGTCTAGTTGGTGGAAATGCTGCAGCTCCTGCTGGAGGACACGGTGGCGCAGATGCCACATCTGGAGCTTCTGATTCAGGTGATGCTGGAGGTCACAGTGGTGGCGCAGACGCTACATCTGGAGCAAGTAACTAATAATAGTTTTATACTCAATGAAAATCAAAGAGCAAACTAGGAAGCTAGCCGCAAGCTGTACTTGAGTACGGTAAGGCGACGCTGACGTAGTTTGAATTTGATTTTCGAAGAGTATTAGGAACCATTTTGGTTCCTTTTTAAGTGACAAAAGACTAGCAGTTTGTGTCTGCTAGTCTTTTGATTATTATTTCACCTATCTTTGTTAAAAGAAAGAATATTTATTATGAATTTGGATCATCAAGACTACGACCATGTAGTCCTTTTTCACGTTGGACTTGACGTAGTTTCTCTGGTGTAACGTCGTTTCCTTCTTCATCCACAATTTTGATTCCTTCGATGTGGTGACGAACAGTGCGACGATAACCTTCGATGTACTCCTCACGTAGTTTGGCTTGTTCTACTTTTTCTTCTGGGGTCAAGCCTTCTGTTTTTTTCTTTTTGGCAAGCTCGTTAATACGATCAATTTTTTTAGGATCCATGTTTCTCTCCTTTATGATAAGATTTAATCCGTTTAACAGATTTTATTTGGTATTGATTTGGTTAAAACGTGCAAGTTTAGCTGCTTTTTGAGTTAAATGAGACAAGATTGCCAAACGATTTTGACGGACTGCCTCGTTTTCAGCCATAACCATGGTATTCTCAAAGAATGCATCAATGACTGGGCTAAGAGCAAAGAGTTGTTTCAATTGCTGACTGGCAGTCCCTGACAAAACGAGTGATTCTACTGCTTCTGCCAAGGTTTTCTCTTCTTCATTCTCAAAGAGAGTTGAATCAACTGTAGCAACTCCTTCTGCCTTCTCAGCCAAGTTAAAGGCACGAGAAAGAGATTCAACAGATGGTTTGAAGTCTTCTTCCTTACTTGCTTCTACGAGAGCACTTGCTGCTTCCAACATATCTGCCACAACAAAGTTCGAACTTGCAAGAACGGCTTCCTTGATATCTTTTGGAGTAGAACCCATCATCTTATCAACACGAGCCTCGATAAAGTCCATAACCTCTGTCTTATTTTCATAAGTCAAGCTGTCAAATGTTAGATCATAAAGGCTATCAATCAGCTCATCCATAGCAATGTGCCAACCAAAGTCATCCAAGATACGAACCACACCTTGAGTTGCACGGCGAAGAGCATAAGGATCATTAGAACCTGATGGAATCAAACCTACTGAGAAGAAACTCAAAATCGTATCCAATTTGTCTGCAATAGCTAGAATGGCTCCAACCTTGCTCTCTGGAAGTTCTCCTTCGGCTGAAGTAGGCATGTAGTGTTCACGAATAGCAGCTGCTATCGCTGGAGTTTCACCTGCAAGAAGGGCATATTTCTCACCCATAATTCCTTGGAGCTCGTCAAATTCACCAACCATACCTGCCAACAAGTCAAACTTGTAAATGGCTGCTGCACGGGCTAGGTCAACTGTTTCATCCACTGACAAGCCAGCTTTTTCAGCTAAAAGTACAGCGATTTGACCTGTACGAATCATGTGTTCACGAAGGGAACCAATTTTCTCATGGAAGGTGACATTGTTCAATTTTTCAACAAGATCTGAAATGACCAATTTTTGGTCTTCACGCCAGAAGAATTCACCGTCTTCCAAGCGAGCTACCAAGACTTTTTCATTTCCTTTGATAACATTTTCCAAATGTTCTGCGTTTCCGTTACGAACAGAAATGAAGTTTGGCAAGAGTTTACCATCTTGATCACGGACAACAAAGTACCGTTGGTGTTCCTTCATCGAAGTCACCAAGACTTCTTCTGGAACTTCAAGGTATTTGGCATCAAAACTTCCCATAAAGGCAGTTGGGTATTCAACCAAGTTCAAGACTTCATTAAGCAAATCAGCATCAATTTCGATGCGTACACCATGTTCAGTTTCGATTGCTTTGATTTGGTCAACAATCATTTGCTCACGTTCACGAGGATCCGCAATTACAAACTGTGCACGAAGGTCTTCTTCATAGCTCAATGCTGACTGAATCTTAGTTTCTTGTCCCAAGAAACGATGACCACGGCTAACACGACCGCCCTTGATATCAAGGAAATCCAAATCAAACTCTTCTTCATCTAAAAGAACAGTCAAAGTGTGTACAGGGCGGATGTATTCAAAAGCGTTGTTAGCCCAGTGCATGCTGACAGGGAAAGTCAAGGACTTCAAGACATCTACAACACCAGGAACAATGTTCTCAACTGGTTGGCCCACTTCTTCCTTAGTGACATAGACATATTCTTCACCCTTGATTTCACGGAATTCGATATCTTCAACCGTCAAGCCTTT
>CAKQBM010000026.1 GCA_934216185.1 uncultured Streptococcus sp.
TGAAACTTCCTCTGCTAGAACCTTTGGTAAAAGTTGGTCTTTTTGATTCATTTGAAAGAAATCGTCAAAAAGTATTCAATAATTTAGTTAATCTATTTGAATTTGTGAAAGAGTTAGGAAGCTTGTTTGGTGATACCATTTATAGTTGGCAGGAATCGGAAGATTGGACGGAACAAGAAAAATTCTATATGGAACAAGAACTTCTAGGAGTAGGAGTTAGCAAACATCCACTACAAGCTATTGCAAGTAAGGCTATTTATCCGATTACTCCAATCGGAAATTTGTCAGAAAATAGCTACGCTATTATTTTGGTTGAAGTTCAGAAGATAAAAGTGATTCGTACCAAAAAGGGCGAAAGCATGGCTTTCTTACAGGTAGATGACAGTAAGAAAAAATTGGATGTCACTCTCTTTTCAGACTTATATCGTCAGGTTGGGCAGGAAATAAAAGAGGGAGCCTTCTACTATATAAAAGGAAAAATCCAGTCACGTGATGGCCGTTTGCAAATGATTGCACAAGAAATAAGAGGAGCAGTTGCTGAACGCTTTTGGATACAGGTAAAAAATCATGAATCGGATCAAGAAATTTCACGTATTTTAGACCAATATAAAGGCCCAATCCCTGTCATTATCAGGTATGAAGAGGAACAGAAAACAATCGTTTCTCCCCATCATTTTGTAGCTAAATCCAATGAATTAGAAGCGAAATTGAATGAAATCGTTATGAAAACGATTTATCGCTAAAAATACGGAAAATAGAAGAATTTTAAAATCAAATGTGGTATAATCAATAAGAATGTTAAAAGAAAAAGGAGCATAAACCAATATGAAACGTATTGCTGTTTTGACTAGTGGTGGAGACGCCCCTGGTATGAACGCTGCTATCCGTGCAGTCGTTCGTCAAGCAATTTCAGAAGGAATGGAAGTGTTTGGTATCTATGACGGATATGCTGGTATGGTTGCCGGTGAAATTCATCCCCTAGATGCAGCTTCAGTAGGAGACATCATTTCTCGTGGTGGTACTTTTCTTCACTCAGCTCGTTACCCAGAGTTCGCTCAACTTGAAGGGCAACTTAAAGGGATTGAGCAATTGAAAAAACACGGAATTGAAGGTGTAGTTGTTATCGGTGGTGACGGATCTTACCACGGCGCTATGCGTTTGACTGAACATGGCTTCCCAGCTATTGGTCTTCCAGGTACAATCGATAACGATATCGTTGGTACTGACTTCACAATCGGTTTTGACACAGCGGTTACTACTGCTATGGATGCTATCGATAAGATTCGTGATACATCATCAAGTCACCGTCGTACTTTTGTTATTGAAGTTATGGGACGTAACGCTGGTGATATCGCTCTTTGGGCAGGTATTGCAACTGGTGCTGATGAAATCATCATTCCTGAAGAAGGATTCAAGATCGAAGATATCGTAGAAAGCATTAAATGTGGTTATGAGTGTGGTAAAAAACACAATATCATCGTCTTGGCAGAAGGTGTTATGTCAGCAGCTGAATTTGGTAAAAAACTAAAAGAAGCTGGGGATACAAGCGACCTTCGTGTAACAGAACTTGGACATATTCAACGTGGTGGTTCTCCAACTGCGCGTGACCGTGTATTGGCGTCACGTATGGGTGCGCATGCTGTTAAACTTCTTAAAGAAGGTATCGGTGGTGTTGCGGTTGGTATTCGTAACGAAAAAATGGTTGAAAATCCAATTCTTGGGACTGCAGAAGAAGGAGCATTGTTTAGTTTGACTGCAGATGGTAAGATTGTGGTTAACAACCCACATAAGGCTGACCTTGAGCTATCTAGCTTGAATAAGAACTTGTCATAATTTACAATTTAGTTAAAAAGACCAAAAAGGTCAAAAATAAAAAGGAGTCACAAAAATCATGAACAAACGTGTAAAAATCGTTGCAACTTTGGGTCCTGCGGTAGAAATCCGTGGTGGTAAAAAATTCGGTGAAGACGGATACTGGGGTGAAAAACTTGATGTTGAAGCTTCAGCTAAAAACATTGCTAAATTGATTGAAGCTGGTGCTAACACATTCCGTTTCAACTTCTCACATGGTGACCACCAAGAACAAGGTGAGCGTATGGCAACTGTTAAACTTGCTGAAAAACTTGCAGGTAAAAAAGTTGGTTTCCTTCTTGATACAAAAGGACCTGAAATCCGTACAGAATTGTTCGAAGGTGAAGCTAAAGAGTATTCATACAAAACTGGTGAGAAAATCCGTGTTGCAACTAAACAAGGAATCAAATCAACTCGTGAAGTGATTGCATTGAACGTTGCTGGTGCTCTTGATATCTATGATGATGTTGAAGTCGGTCATCAAGTTTTGGTCGACGATGGTAAACTTGGTCTTCGTGTGGTTGCTAAAGATGACGCAACTCGTGAATTTGAAGTTGAAGTTGAAAACGATGGTGTAATCGCTAAACAAAAAGGTGTTAACATTCCTAACACTAAAATTCCTTTCCCAGCTCTTGCTGATCGTGATAACGATGATATCCGTTTCGGTCTTGAACAAGGTATCAACTTCATCGCGATTTCATTCGTACGTACTGCCAAAGACGTAAACGAAGTTCGTGCAATCTGTGAAGAAACTGGAAACGGACATGTTCAATTGTTCGCTAAAATCGAAAACCAACAAGGTATCGATAACTTGGATGAAATTATTGAAGCTGCTGATGGTATCATGATTGCTCGTGGTGACATGGGTATTGAAGTACCATTCGAAATGGTTCCAGTTTACCAAAAAATGATCATCACTAAAGTGAACGCTGCAGGTAAAGTTGTTATCACTGCAACAAACATGCTTGAAACAATGACTGAAAAACCACGTGCAACTCGTTCAGAAGTATCAGACGTATTTAACGCTGTTATCGACGGAACTGACGCAACAATGCTTTCAGGTGAGTCTGCAAACGGTAAATACCCACTTGAGTCAGTAACTACAATGGCTACAATCGATAAGAACGCTCAAACTCTTCTTAACGAATACGGACGTTTGAATTCAGATTCATTCGAACGTAACTCTAAGACAGAAGTAATGGCTTCAGCTGTTAAAGATGCTGCTAACTCAATGGATATTAAATTGGTTGTAACTCTTACTAAGACAGGTCACACTGCACGTTTGATCTCTAAATACCGTCCAAATGCTGACATCTTGGCATTGACATTCGATGAATTGACAGAACGTGGATTGATGTTGAACTGGGGTGTTATCCCAATGTTGACAGATGCTCCATCTTCAACTGACGATATGTTCGAAATTGCTGAACGTAAAGCAGTTGAAGCAGGTCTTGTACAATCTGGTGACGATATCGTTATCGTAGCTGGTGTACCAGTTGGAGAAGCTGTTCGCACAAATACAATGCGTATCCGTACAGTACGTTAATTAAAATGAAAAAGCCTATCATATCAAGCTCTCTAGCCTGTATGATGGGCTTTTTTGTATATGGGGAAAGTTTTCTACTCTTGATTTAATGCAACTGTAGCTAAAGAGTAAATCGTTGCGTGTTCCATACTTTTTGTGTGATGTGAGTGTAAATACAGAAAAAAACAACTCCCTGAGTACTCAAGGAGTTATTCCTATCTAAATTAGTTTTTAGAAGCTTCTTGGAATTCTGGGTTTTTCCATGCTTCGTCAATGATAGCTTGTAATTCTTTAGCAGATGCTTGCATTTTTTGAGTTTCTGCGTCGTTCAATGGGATATTTACTGGACGAACGATACCATGTGCACCAACAACAGCTGGTTGACCGATAAAGACGTTCTCAACTCCGTATTGACCTTTTTGGAATACTGAAAGTGGAAGTACTGCGTTTTCATCGTCAAGGATTGCTTTAGTGATACGAGCAAGGGCTACTGCGATACCGTAGTATGTTGCACCTTTTTTGTTGATGATTGTGTAGGCTGCATCACGAACACCTTCGAACAATTCAATCAATTCAGCTTCTTGAACATTTTGAGTGTCTTTAAGGAATTCTTCAAGGTTTACACCAGCGATGTTAGCGTGTGACCAAACAGCGAACTCAGAGTCACCGTGTTCACCCATGATGTAGGCGTGTACTGAACGAGCATCCACATCCAATTTTTCAGCAAGTGCTTGACGGAAACGAGCTGAATCAAGTGAAGTACCTGAACCGATAACACGTTCTTTAGGGAATCCAGAGAATTTCCAAGTTGAGTAAGTCAAGACGTCAACTGGGTTAGCAGCAACAAGGAAGATACCTTTGAAACCAGATTCAACAACTTGAGTTACGATTGATTTATTGATAGCAAGGTTTTTACCTACAAGGTCAAGACGAGTTTCACCTGGTTTTTGAGGCGCACCTGCAGTGATCACAACAAGGTCAGCGTCTGCACAGTCAGAGTATTGAGCTGCATAGATTTTTTTAGGTGAAGTGAAGGCAAGGGCGTGACTAAGGTCAAGCGCGTCACCAACAGCTTTTTCATGCAATTGTGGAATTTCGATAATTCCAAGCTCTTGTGCAATTCCTTGGTTAACAAGTGCAAAAGCGTAAGATGAACCTACAGCACCATCTCCGACAAGGATAACTTTTTTGTGTTGTTTAGTTGAAGTCATTGTTCTAAACATCTCCTTAATTTTATTCAGGGATTTCCCCAGTTATTTTAATTCTATCACTTTTAAAAAGCTTTGTCACGGATATGCCTTTCAGTTCTTGATGTAAACGTTTTAGCTAATTTGGATACCTGAAATATGGCGGACATTATGGTATAATATTATTAATTACTAATAGTGAAATGAGGCATTTATTAATGCAGGATAGAAATTTAGTGAATGTCAATCTGACAAAAGAGATGAAGACGAGTTTTATCGATTACGCCATGAGTGTTATCGTAGCGCGGGCTCTTCCTGATGTTCGAGATGGCTTGAAACCTGTTCACCGTCGGATTCTCTATGGAATGAATGAATTGGGTGTTACTCCAGACAAACCCCATAAAAAATCTGCTCGTATTACAGGGGACGTCATGGGTAAATATCATCCACACGGGGATTCCTCTATCTATGAAGCAATGGTCCGCATGGCTCAATGGTGGAGCTACCGTTACATGCTTGTAGATGGGCATGGAAACTTTGGTTCCATGGATGGAGATGGTGCTGCCGCTCAGCGTTACACTGAGGCACGTATGAGCAAGATTGCTCTAGAGATGCTTCGTGATATCAATAAAAATACAGTTGATTTCGTCGATAACTATGATGCCAATGAACGTGAACCTTTGGTCTTGCCAGCGCGCTTTCCAAACCTTTTGGTAAATGGAGCAACTGGTATTGCTGTTGGGATGGCTACCAACATTCCTCCTCATAACTTGGGTGAAACCATTGATGCAGTGAAGTTGGTCATGGACAATCCTGAAGTGACTACCAAGGACTTGATGGAAGTCTTGCCTGGTCCAGATTTTCCAACAGGTGCCCTTGTTATGGGGGAATCAGGTATTCATAAGGCTTATGAAACGGGTAAAGGTTCTATTGTCCTACGTTCTCGTACCGAAATCGAAGAAACTAAGACTGGCCGTGAGCGCATCGTTGTGACAGAATTTCCTTACATGGTTAATAAAACCAAGGTACATGAGCATATTGTTCGTTTGGTTCAGGAAAAACGGATTGAGGGCATCACAGCAGTACGTGATGAGTCAAACCGTGAAGGTGTTCGATTTGTTATCGAAGTCAAGCGCGATGCCTCAGCCAATGTTATTCTTAATAACCTCTTCAAGATGACCCAGATGCAAACCAACTTTGGTTTTAATATGTTGGCGATTCAAAATGGGGTACCGAAAATTTTGTCTCTTCGTCAGATTTTGGATGCTTATATCGAACACCAAAAAGAAGTGGTTGTTCGTCGAACACGTTTTGATAAAGAAAAAGCGGAAGCGCGTGCGCATATCTTAGAAGGTCTCTTGATTGCGCTAGACCATATCGACGAAGTGATTCGTATCATCCGTGCTAGTGAAACGGATGCGGAAGCACAAGCTGAGTTGATGAGTAAGTTTAAGCTTTCTGAACGTCAAAGTCAGGCTATACTAGACATGCGTCTTCGTCGTTTGACAGGTTTGGAACGCGATAAGATTCAGTCTGAGTATGATGACTTGTTGGCTCTGATTGCTGATTTGGCGGATATTCTTGCTAAGCCAGAACGTGTTTCTCAAATTATCAAAGACGAGTTAGATGAAGTTAAACGTAAATTTTCCGATAAACGCCGTACAGAGTTGATGGTGGGTGAAGTCTTGAGTCTTGAAGATGAAGATTTGATTGAAGAATCGGATGTCTTGATTACGCTTTCTAACAAGGGATACATTAAACGTCTGGACCAAGCTGAATTTACTGCTCAAAAACGTGGTGGCCGCGGTGTTCAAGGAACAGGTGTTAAAGATGATGATTTTGTCCGAGAGTTAGTGTCAACTAGCACCCATGATCACCTGCTCTTCTTTACAAATAAAGGACGTGTCTATCGCCTGAAAGGTTATGAAATTCCTGAGTATGGTCGGACGGCCAAAGGACTACCAGTAGTTAATCTCTTGAAATTGGATGAAGGCGAAAGTATTCAGACTATTATCAATGTTGAGTCTGAACGCAGTGATGATGCTTATCTCTTCTTTACAACCCGTCATGGTATTGTGAAGAGAACGAGCGTTAAGGAATTTGCTAATATTCGTCAAAATGGACTTAAAGCACTGAATCTTAAAGATGAAGATGAGTTAATTAATGTCTTGTTGACGGAAGAAGATACGGATATTATTATTGGTACCAAGTTTGGTTATGCAGTTCGCTTTAATCAATCAGCCGTTCGTGGCATGAGTCGTATCGCCACAGGTGTGAAAGGTGTGAATCTCCGTGAGGGAGACACAGTAGTTGGTGCCAGCGTAATTACTGATCAAGATGAGGTTCTTATCATTACTGAAAAAGGATATGGTAAGCGTACAGTCGCGACTGAATATCCAACAAAAGGTCGTGGTGGTAAAGGGATGAAGACGGCTAATGTGGCTGAGAAAAATGGTCCTCTATCAGGTCTCTTGACTGTGAAAGGTGATGAAGACTTGATGATTATCACTGATACAGGTGTCATGATTCGAACCAATGTTGCCAATATTTCACAAACAGGGCGTTCAACTATGGGAGTTAAAGTAATGCGTCTGGATCAAGATGCTAAAATTGTGACCTTTACTACGGTTGCAGCGGCAGAAAAAGAAGAAGTTGGGACAGAAAATGAAACTGAAGGTGAAGCATAATGTCTCAAAAAAATAATAAGAAGAAAAACAAACGAAAAAATCTACTGACAAATATTCTAGCAGGATTTCTGATACTACTATCAATTGCTTTGATTTTTAATGCTAAAATTCGTGATATTTTCATAGTTTGGAATACCAATAAGTACCAAGTTAGTCAGGTATCAAAAGAAAAAATAGAAGAAAATCAGGATACAGAAGGAAATTTTGATTTTGATTCTGTCAATGCTATCTCTTCTGAAGCGGTTCTAGCTTCTCAATGGGATGCTCAAAAATTACCAGTTATCGGCGGAATTGCAGTCCCTGAATTAGAAATGAATCTACCAATTTTTAAAGGGCTGGATAATGTCAATCTCTTCTATGGTGCTGGTACCATGAAACGCGATCAAGTGATGGGGAAAGGAAATTATAGTCTAGCTAGTCATCATATTTTTGGTGTCAATAATGCTAATAAAATATTATTTTCTCCTTTGGATAACGCCAAAAATGGTATGAAAATTTATCTAACCGATAAAAATAAAGTTTATACCTATGAAATCCGTGAAGTCAAACGTGTTACACCGGATCGTGTTGATGAAGTTGATGATAGAGATGGGGTCAATGAGATTACATTAGTAACCTGTGAAGACCTTGCTGCTACAGAACGTATTATTGTAAAAGGCGATTTGAAAGAAACAAAAGATTATTCACAAACATCTGATGAAATCCTAACAGCTTTCAATCAACCATATAAACAATTTTATTAATACAAATCAGTGAAATCCTGGATTTCACTGATTTTTTAAAATTTTCATAAAAATAAACTTTTATGAAATACAGAAAACGCTTCCTTAATTATAAAGTTTGTGATATACTTATCAAGTAAAAATTTTTAGGAGTTTATTATGGTTTCTTCAGAATTTATCTCAAAGATTGAATTTGCTTGCAAGAAGAAAGAAAGTCTTTATACTCAAAGCAAATTTAAGTATGCGATTCGTTCTATGTTCGCAGGTGCATTTTTAACCTTCAGTACAGCTGCTGGTGCAGTTGGGGCTGATTTGATTAATAAAATTGCACCAGGTAGTGGACGCTTCCTCTTCCCATTTGTCTTTGCTTGGGGATTGGCCTACATTGTTTTCTTGAATGCCGAGTTGGTAACATCAAACATGATGTTCTTGACTGCTGGTAGTTTCTTGAAAAAAATCTCTTGGAGGAAAACAGCTGAGATTTTACTTTACTGTACCTTGTTCAACCTTATCGGAGCCTTGATAGCAGGGTGGGGCTTTGCTCATTCAGCGGCCTATGCACATCTGACTCACGATAGTTTCATCTCAGGGGTTGTTGAGATGAAGTTAGGCCGTTCAAATGAATTAGTCTTAATTGAGGCTATTTTGGCAAATATTTTCGTAAATATTGCGATTCTTTCATTTGTTTTGGTCAAAGATGGTGGTGCCAAACTTTGGCTTGTGTTGTCAGCTATTTACATGTTTGTATTCTTAACAAACGAGCACATTGCGGCGAACTTTGCTTCTTTCGCGATTGTGAAATTCAGTGTTGCTGCGGATTCAATTGCTAACTTCGGTGTTGGAAATATGCTTCGCCACTGGGGTGTAACCTTCATCGGAAACTTTATCGGAGGAGGCCTCTTGATGGGTCTTCCATATGCCTTCCTCAATAAAAATGAAGATACTTATGTAGATTAAGGAAATGAGCACGATTGATTCGTGCTTTTTCGATTTTGTAAGAAGTAATAGCCACTCATTATATCAAAATATAAAAAAGAGGTATTAGTCAAGATAGGTAGATAGTGCTACAATATCCTTAATAAAATTATATGGAGGTCACCTTATGACTCGTGATTTTAAATTTGAAACTCTACAACTACATGCTGGTCAAGTTGTGGATCCAGCTACTAAGTCTCGCGCAGTGCCGATTTATCAAACAACATCTTTTGTTTTTGATGATACGCAGGAAGGTGCGGATCTTTTTGCCTTGAGAAAACCTGGGAATATCTATACTCGTATTACCAATCCTACAACAGCGGCCTTTGAAAAAAGAATCGCTGCTCTTGAAGGTGGTATTGGAGCTCTTGCAACAGCATCTGGTATGGCTGCAGTGACTTATACAATTTTGGCTCTTGCCCATGCTGGTGACCATCTAGTGGCTGCTTCGACTATTTACGGTGGAACCTTCAATCTCTTGAAAGAAACCCTTCCTCGTTATGGTATCACAACAACCTTTGTGGATGTGGATAATTTGGAGGAAGTAGAAGCAGCTATCAAAGACAATACCAAGCTTGTTCTGATTGAAACCTTGGGCAACCCCTTGATTAACATTCCAGACCTGGAAAAATTGGCAGAGATTGCTCATAAGCATAAAATTCCACTTGTTTCTGACAATACCTTTGCTACACCTTATTTGATTAATGTTTTTTCTCATGGTGTAGATATTGCCATTCACTCTGCGACTAAGTTTATCGGTGGACATGGTACGACTATTGGTGGAGTGATTGTCGATAGCGGTCGTTTTGACTGGGCAGCTTCAGGGAAATTCCCTCAATTTGTTGAGGAAGACCCAAGCTACCACAATTTGAGCTATACTCGTGATGTGGGTGCAGCAGCCTTTATTATCGCTGTCCGTGTTCAATTGCTTCGTGATACAGGTGCAGCCTTGTCACCATTTAATGCTTTCCTGTTGCTTCAAGGACTTGAAACCCTTTCACTTCGTGTGGAACGCCATGTGCAAAATGCAGAGAGAATTGTTGATTTCCTTGTCAACCATCCTAAGGTAGAAAAGGTCAATTATCCAAAACTTGCAGATAGTCCTTACCATGCCTTGGCTGAGAAATACTTGCCAAAAGGTGTGGGTTCAATCTTTACCTTCCATGTCAAAGGTGGGGAGGCAGAAGCACGCAAGGTAATTGATCATTTAGAAATCTTTTCTGACCTAGCAAACGTGGCAGATGCTAAATCTCTTGTTGTCCATCCAGCCACAACCACTCATGGTCAATTGTCAGAAAAAGACCTTGAAGCAGCAGGTGTCACACCAAACCAAATCCGCTTGTCTATCGGACTTGAAAATGTAGAGGATTTGATTGAAGACTTGCGCTTGGCCTTGGAAAAAATTTAAAGTAAAAGAAGATAAACAGTGGGTTTCGACTCACTGTTTTTGATTTTCCTTCAGGCATGATATAATGGTTACAGAAGTCTAGAAAGAGGAATGATATGAACGAAATCAAATGTCCCAATTGTGGGGAAGTCTTTACAGTAAACGAAAGTCAGTATGCTGAACTTTTATCCCAAGTGAGAACGGCTGAGTTTGATAAGGAATTGCACGATCGCATGAAGCAGGAACTGGCTTTGGCTGAGCAAAAGGCCATGAATGAACAACAGTCTAAACTAGCTCAAAAAGACCAAGAAATTGCGCAATTGCAGAGTCAAATCCAAAACTTTGATACAGAAAAAGAATTGGCCAAGAAAGAGGTTGAACAGACAAGCCATGAGGCCTTATTGGCTAAGGACAAGGAAGTACAGGCCTTGGAAAACCAATTGGCTACCTTGCGTTTGGAGCATGAAAATCAACTGCAAAAGACCCTATCTGACCTAGAAAAAGAACGGGATCAGGTCAAAAATCAGCTTCTCTTACAAGAAAAAGAAAATGAGTTGTCATTGGCTTCTATTAAACAAAACTATGAAGCACAGCTCAAAGCAGTAAGTGAACAGGTCGAGTTCTATAAGAATTTCAAAGCCCAACAATCTACAAAAGCGATTGGGGAAAGTCTGGAACAGTATGCAGAAAGTGAGTTTAACAAGGTCCGCAGTTTTGCCTTTCCAAATGCTTACTTTGAGAAGGATAACAAGGTCTCTGCGCGTGGGTCTAAGGGGGACTTTATCTTCCGTGAGAGTGATGAAAATGGAGTAGAGATTATCTCTATTATGTTCGAGATGAAAAATGAAGCGGACGGAACAGAGAAGAAGCACAAGAATGCCGATTTTTATAAGGAATTGGACAAGGACCGTAGGGAGAAGAACTGTGAGTATGCAGTTTTGGTGACTATGCTTGAGGCTGATAACGACTACTTTAACACGGGGATTGTAGACGTCAGTCATGAGTATGAAAAGATGTATGTGGTTCGTCCTCAATTCTTTATCCAGTTGATTGGACTCTTGCGAAATGCGGCTCTTAATTCTTTGAAATACAAGCAAGAGTTGGCCTTGGTTCGGGAGCAAAATATTGATATTACGCATTTTGAGGAAGACTTGGATGCCTTTAAGCTGGCCTTTGCCAAGAACTACAACTCTGCTTCGATCAACTTTGGCAAAGCTATTGATGAAATCGACAAGGCCATCAAACGCATGGAAGAGGTTAAGAAATTCCTAACCACATCCGAAAACCAACTTCGCCTCGCTAACAACAAATTGGAAGATGTCTCAGTCAAAAAATTGACCCGAAAAAATCCAACCATGAAAGCGAAGTTTGAAGCACTGAAGGAGGAGTGAAAAAGCAACACATGAACGGTATTATTAACTTAAAAAAAGAAGCGGGGATGACCTCGCATGATGCGGTTTTTAAACTGCGTAAGATTTTGGGGACAAAGAAAATCGGACATGGTGGGACCTTGGATCCAGATGTAGTGGGTGTTTTGCCGATTGCGGTTGGCAAGGCGACACGCATGGTCGAGTTTATGCAGGACGAGGGCAAAGTCTATGAGGGGGAAATCACTCTCGGCTATTCCACGACAACTGAGGATGCCAGTGGGGAAGTGGTCTCTGAGACACCCGTTCTATCGCCCTTGGATGAAATCATTGTCGATGAAGCCATTGCTAGATTGACTGGGCCTATTACTCAGATTCCGCCTATGTACTCGGCTGTTAAGGTTAATGGTCGCAAGCTCTATGAGTATGCGCGTTCTGGTCAGGAAGTGGAGCGTCCAGAACGTCAGGTGACCATTTATCAATTTGAGCGGACAAGTCCGATTTCTTATGATGACCATCTTGCACGCTTTACTTTTCGTGTGAAATGCAGTAAGGGAACTTACATCCGTACCTTATCGGTTGATTTAGGTGAGAAGCTTGGTTATGCAGCTCATATGTCACATCTGACACGGACTAGTGCTGCAGGTTTAGAACTAGAAGATGCCTTAACCTTGGAAGAAATTGCTGCAAAAGTGGAGGCTGGGCAATTAGACTTTCTCCATCCTCTAGAGATTGGGACAGGGGACCTTGTCAAAGTTTTCCTAAGTTCAGAAGAGGCTACAGAAGTACGCTTTGGTCGCTTTATCGAGCTAGACCAAACAGACAAAGAACTGGCTGCTTTTGAAGGCGATACATTGCTAGCCATTCTAGAAAAACGGGACAATCTCTATAAGCCAAGGAAGGTTTTTAGCTAGTCTAACTGGGTGTAGGGATTGGAAATGTTTCCCTTAGACTATCCAAATCAGACTATAAATTTCCCCAAAATTATGATAGAATAGACGACGGATAAAAAAACGGAGGATAGCATGCAAAATAGACCAATCATTATCGGAGTTACAGGTGGTTCTGGTGGTGGTAAGACCAGTGTTTCAAGGGCCATTTTATCGCATTTCCCTGATGAAAAGATTTCCATGATTGAGCATGATTCATACTACAAGGATCAGTCTCATTTGACTTTTGAAGAGCGTGTCAAAACCAACTACGACCATCCTTTTGCCTTTGATACAGACTTGATGATCGAGCAGATTAAGGAATTGTTGGCAGGGCGTCCAGTGGACATTCCGACTTATGACTATACAGAGCATACACGAAGTAGCAAGACCTATCGTCAGGAGCCTCAAGATGTCTTTATCGTTGAGGGGATTTTGGTCTTGGAGGACAAGCGCCTGCGCGATTTGATGGATATCAAGATTTTTGTGGATACGGATGATGATGTGCGCATTATTCGTCGTATCAAGCGTGATATGGAGGAGCGAGGTCGTAGCCTTGACAGCGTTATTGACCAGTATTTAGGTGTGGTCAAACCCATGTACCATCAGTTTATCGAGCCGACCAAGCGTTATGCGGATATCGTCATTCCTGAGGGAGTCAGCAATACAGTTGCTATTGACCTTTTGACGACCAAGATTGAAAAGATTTTGGAAGAAGCTCGTAACAGCAAATAATCAGACGTGGAGGCCTTGCCTCCTTTTTTCTATTTTTCCCTCATAATGGTACATAAATGAAGATTTTTAGGCATATTTTTGGTATAATAATACCCATAAAAGAGCAAGGAAATGAATAGTAGGTGGAGATGGAAAAGTATTTATCGGTAACAACTTTGACCAAGTATCTGAAAATGAAATTCGATAAAGACCCTTACTTGGAACGGGTCTATTTAACTGGTCAAGTTTCCAACTTTCGCAAACGACCTACTCACCAATACTTCTCCCTAAAGGATGACCATGCAGTTATTCAAGCGACCATCTGGTCTGGGGTTTATCAGAAATTAGGCTTTGACCTGGAAGAAGGAATGAAGATCAATGTGATTGGGCGTGTGCAGGTCTATGAACCAAGTGGTAGCTACTCCATCATCATTGAAAAGGCTGAGCCTGATGGGGTTGGGGCGCTTGCGATTCAGTTTGAACAACTCAAGAAAAAATTGACAGAAGAAGGCCTGTTTCAAGAACGCTTCAAGCAACCTCTTCCTCAGTTTGCTAGGCGAATTGGTGTAGTGACAAGTCGTAGTGGAGCCGTGATTCGAGATATTATCACGACCGTCAGCAGGCGTTTTCCAGGTGCTGATATCCTTCTCTATCCGACTAAGGTTCAAGGTGATGGAGCGGCAGAAGAAATTGCTCGTAATATTGCGCGTGCTAATCAACGGGACGATTTGGATTTGCTTATTATTGGTCGTGGTGGTGGTTCCATCGAGGATCTCTGGGCCTTTAACGAAGAAATTGTGGTACGAGCTATTTTTGAATCTCGTTTGCCAGTTATTTCTAGTGTGGGGCATGAGACAGATGTGACTTTGGCGGATTTTGTGGCAGATAGACGGGCTGCGACGCCGACTGCTGCTGCTGAACTGGCAACACCTGTTACCAAGTTGGATCTATTAGCTCATTTGCAAAATCAAGAAAAACGGATGGCAACAGCAGTCCGAAATGTCCTATCTAAGAAACAAGAAGCTTTGAAAAAATGCAGTCAGTCTGTTATCTTTAGACAGCCAGAGCGCTTGTATGATGGTTATTTGCAACGATTGGATCAACTGCAACTGCGCTTAAAACAAAGTTTTCGCACACAGATTTCCGATAACAAACAGCTAGTACAAGCAAGGACACATCAACTGGTCCAATTATCACCCGTTACTAAAATCCAACGCTATCAAGACCGTCTAGGTCAGTTGGACAAGCTCATACGTAGCCAAATGGCTCTGGTTTATGATGCCAAGGTTGCTGAGGTTAAGAGATTATCAGAAGCCTTACTGATGCTGGATACCAGTCGAATCGTGGCGCGTGGTTATGCTATTGTCAAAAAAGAAGAGTCAGTCATCGATTCGGTTGAAAATTTGAAGAAAAAGGATCAAGTAACGCTTTTGATGCGAGATGGTCAAGTAGAATTAGAGGTTAAAGATGTCAAAACAAAAGAAATTTGAGGAAAATCTAGCAGAACTGGAGACCATTGTCCAAAGTTTGGAAAATGGTGAAATTGCTTTGGAAGATGCGATTGCGGCCTTTCAAAAAGGCATGGTCTTGTCAAAAGAGCTCCAAGTGACGCTGGACAAGGCTGAAAAGACCTTGGTCAAGGTCATGCAAGAAGACGGAACAGAAAGTGATTTTGAATGAAAAAGCAAGAAAAATTAGCTCTTGTCGAGTCGGCTTTGGAAGACTTTTATGGAGACCAGCAGTTTGCTTCTAGTTTGCGAGAGTCTGTTCTCTATTCTATTCATGCTGGTGGCAAGCGTATTCGGCCTTTTCTCTTGTTAGAAGTTCTGGAAGCCTTGCAGGTCGCTATTAAACCTGCTCACGCGCAGGTGGCTGCGGCCTTGGAAATGATTCATACAGGGAGCTTGATTCATGATGATCTTCCAGCTATGGATGATGATGATTACCGTCGGGGACGCTTGACCAATCACAAGAAATTCGGTGAAGCTATGGCCATTTTGGCAGGAGATGCCTTATTCCTAGATCCTTACGCCTTGATAGCGCAGGCAGATTTGTCAAGTCAGATCAAGGTGGACCTGATTGCTAACTTATCTCTTGCTTCAGGTAGTTTAGGCATGGTAGCAGGGCAGGTTTTGGACATGGAGGGAGAACATCAGCATTTGTCTTTGGAAGAACTTCAGACCATTCATGCTAATAAGACTGGAAAACTACTAGCCTATCCCTTCCAAGCGGCTGCTATTATAGCTGAATTGGTACCTGAAATGCAGGTAAAACTGAAAACTGTTGGCGAATTGATTGGGCTTGCATTTCAGGTCAGAGACGATGTACTGGATGTGACTGCTAGTTTTGAGGAAATCGGCAAGACACCACAAAAGGATTTGCAGGCTGAAAAGTCAACCTACCCTGCCTTGTTGGGCTTGGAAGAAGCCATTACCTTCTGTAACCAAACTCTTGAACAAGCCGAGGCTAAATTAGAAGAAATCGCCCAGCAGATTCCCTTTGAAACAGCGCCGATTGTAAAAATAGTAGAAAGTTTGAGAATCAATGGCTAAGGAAAGAGTGGATGTACTAGCTTATAAACAGGGCTTGTTTGAAACGAGAGAGCAGGCCAAGCGTGGTGTCATGGCTGGTTTAGTCGTAGCAGTCCTGAATGGAGAGCGTTTTGACAAACCAGGAGAGAAAATTCCAGACGGCACCGAGTTAAAACTTAAGGGTGAAAAACTCAAGTATGTCAGTCGTGGTGGCTTGAAATTGGAAAAGGCCTTGCAGATCTTTGATTTGACAGTAGAAGGGGCAACAACGATTGATATTGGGGCCTCCACTGGAGGATTTACTGATGTCATGTTGCAAAATGGTGCTGAGTTGGTCTTTGCAGTCGATGTTGGTACTAATCAGTTGGCTTGGAAACTAC
>CAKQBM010000027.1 GCA_934216185.1 uncultured Streptococcus sp.
GAGGTTGCCAGTCAGCAATTGGGAATGACTGTCTCTGAGTTTGAAGAATTATTGAAGGACCATCATAAATAAGACCTAAAAAATACAGAGAAACCAGCAAAGATAGTATTCGCAAACCATGGTTGGAGTTTTTCGGGAACAAACCCTTTACCCAAGAACCCGAGCGAGCCATCATCCAAGCAGACCAACTGCTAGACTATAAGAGCTGGTCCGAGGAGGACAGGAAGATGTTTAGTCAACTACGTATGCGTGAAGAACAGGCATTGTTAGCGCAGGACTATGCCTTGGAACAAGCTGAGGAAAAAGGACTGAAAAAAGGATTAGTAAATCTCGTTCGCCAGCATCTTTTAACCGCCGAGGTTGCCAGTCAGCAATTGGGAATGACTGTCTCTGAGTTTGAAGAATTATTGAAGGACCATCATAAATAAGACCTAAAAAATATAGAGAAACCAGCAAAGACGAGGTTCGCAAGCCCTGGTTGGAGTTTTTCGGGAACAAACCCTTTACCCAAGAACCCGAGCGAGCCATCAGCCAAGCAGACCAACTGCTGGACTACAAGAGCTGGTCCGAGGAGGACAGGAAAATGTTTAGTCAACTACGTATGCGAGAAGAACAGGCGTTGTTAGCACATGATTATGCCTTGGAACAAGCGGAGGAAAAGGGCTTAGAACGTGGTCTTGAACGTGGTCGTGCAGAAGGTATTGAACAGGGACTAGAGCGTGGGAAACTTTTTGCTTTCCTAGATATGGTTCGCCAAGGTCTTCTGACTTCCGAGGTTGCCAGTCAGCAGTTGGGAATGACCGTGGCGGAGTTTGAGGCGCTGCTGGAAAATTATCACCAATAACGGTCAAGAAAACCAGCTAGTTAAGATGGCATTCTTAGAACTAAACATCTAGTCACAGATTACTCCAAACACTGTTTTGAGGTTGTGTATAAAGATGCTGGGTAAAAGTCTTCTCATGATAAAACGTTTGGTATCAATGTTTTATCATGAGAAGACTTACTTTTTTACTGAGATTGAATTTTTCCTAGCCTCAACATCATATAAACCCCAAATTCAATCTGACCTGGTTTGAAGAGATTTTAGAAGCAGATAAGGTTTTACTAAAACTAAAAAAAATGATATAATCAAACTGATTAAATGTTTTAAAAATAAAGGAGAATTTTAATGTCTTACCAAGAAAATTACCAGAAATGGGTTGATTTTGCGGAGCTTCCTGACTACCTTCGTCAAGATTTGGAAAATATGGATGAAAAAACTAAGGAAGATGCCTTCTATACAAATCTTGAATTTGGTACTGCAGGTATGCGTGGCTTGATTGGTGCTGGTACAAACCGCATCAACATCTACGTTGTTCGCCAAGCTACTGAAGGATTGGCTCGTTTGATTGAGTCAAAAGGTGGAAATGAAAAAGAACGTGGTGTGGCAATTGCCTACGATAGCCGTCACTTCTCACCTGAGTTTGCCTTTGAATCTGCGGCAGTTCTTGCTAAACACGGCATCAAATCTTATGTATTTGAAAGCCTTCGTCCAACTCCAGAACTCTCATTTGCAGTTCGTCACCTCAACTGTTTCGCAGGTATCATGGTCACAGCCAGCCACAACCCTGCGCCATTTAACGGATACAAGGTTTACGGTGAAGACGGTGGACAAATGCCTCCACACGACGCGGACGCTTTGACTACTTATATCCGTGCAATCGAAAACCCATTTGCAGTTGAAGTTGCTGATGTGGAAGCTGAAAAAGCTTCTGGCTTGATTGAAGTTATCGGCGAAGCTGTCGATGTGGAATACCTCAAAGAAGTCAAAGACGTTAACATCAACCCAGCCTTGATTGAAGAATTTGGTAAAGACATGAAGATTGTCTACACACCACTTCATGGTACTGGTGAAATGTTGGCTCGTCGTGCTCTTGCCCAAGCAGGATTTGACTCAGTTCAAGTCGTTGAAGCGCAAGCAACTGCTGACCCAGATTTCTCAACTGTAAAATCTCCAAACCCAGAAAGCCAAGCAGCCTTTGCCCTTGCTGAAGAACTTGGTCGTCAAGTTGGTGCAGACGTTCTTGTGGCAACTGACCCTGATGCTGACCGTGTTGGTGTTGAAGTTCTTCAAAAAGATGGTAGCTACCTCAACCTTTCAGGTAACCAAATCGGCGCTATCATGGCTAAATACATCTTGGAAGCCCACAAAAACGCTGGAACTCTTCCTGAAAATGCAGCCCTATGTAAATCTATCGTATCAACTGACTTGGTAACGAAGATTGCTGAAAGCTACGGCGCAACTATGTTCAACGTCTTGACTGGTTTCAAATTCATCGCTGAAAAAATCCAAGAATTCGAAGAAAAACACAACCACACTTACATGATGGGATTTGAAGAAAGCTTCGGTTACTTGATTAAACCATTCGTACGTGATAAAGATGCTATCCAAGCCGTTCTTGTCGTGGCTGAACTTGCTGCCTACTACCGTTCACGTGGTTTGACCCTTGCTGACGGTATCGAAGAAATCTACAAAGAATACGGCTACTACGCTGAAAAGACTATCTCTGTTACCCTTTCAGGTGTCGATGGTGCTGAACAAATCAAAGCAATTATGGCTAAATTCCGTAACAATGCTCCAAAAGAATGGAACGCAACAGCTATCACTGTCGTAGAAGACTTCAAGGCTCAAACTGCTACTGCTGCTGACGGAACTGTTACAAACTTGACAACTCCTCCAAGTGATGTTTTGAAATACACACTTGCTGACGGTTCATGGATTGCCGTTCGCCCTTCAGGTACAGAACCAAAAATCAAGTTCTACATTGCAGTTGTAGGTGAAACCAACGAAGAATCACAAGCTAAGATTGCTAACATCGAAGCAGAAATCAATGCTTTTGTAAAATAAAATCCTATAAAAGATGAGACAAACCAATCTCATCTTTTTTTCGTATCAAATCTAAGCAATTTTAGAAACTTTATGGCATACTAGACATATCAATGAAAGCGAGGTAATCTCATGGAACAATTTTTAGATAACATTAAAGACCTTGAAGTCACTACAGTAGCACGTGCGCAAGAAGCTCTTGATAAAAAAGAAACTGCCACTTTCTTTATCGGTCGTAAAACTTGCCCTTACTGCCGTAAATTTGCAGGTACTTTGGCAGGTGTCGTAGCTGAAACCAAAGCTCACATCTACTTCATTAATAGTGAAGAAGCAAGCCAACTCAATGAGTTGCAAGCATTCCGCTCACGCTACGGAATCCCAACTGTACCAGGCTTCGTTCACATTGCAGATGGACAAATCAACGTCCGTTGCGACTCTTCAATGTCAGCACAAGAAATCAAAGATTTCGCAGGATTGTAAAAAAGCCACTCATAGAGTGGTTTTAAAATGGTCAAAATTACCTTTTTTCAAGCAAATCTTGTATCATTCTATGCAGTTCTTCTATCTTCTCGGATTGTTTCTCTAGTAATATTCTCTGACTAGATAATTCTTCTTGGAGATTATCAAGTTTTATCTGTTCATCTGGATTATCCTTTACAAAAAAGTTCGTCAAGGCACTTGTTAACATTCCTATTGTGCTAATCCCTACCAACATTAATAAAACAGCTATCCATTTCCCAAAAAGGGAAACTGGAACAATATCACCATAACCAACAGTAGTTACTGTCACAAGAGCCCACCAAATACTATCTGAGAAAGATTTTTCTTCAACTACAGATAAAATTGAACTTCCTACTAGCACGATAAAGATATTAACATACAAGATATAAATCAGGCCATTTGTCCGTAAGAATCTACTAATTTTTCTTTCTAATTTACCTGTAAGTCCAATTATTCTAAGTAAACGAGTCAGCTTCAGTAATTTTGTCAGCCTTGCTAAGCGGAAGATACGTCCTAATCGAAACACTGTAAAAATAGCATTTAAAGGGAGAATAGCCAATAAATCAAAAATATTTTCAAGAATAAAGCGCCATTTTCTTTTAGTAGTAAAAAAGCGCCAACTATAATCAATTACAAAAACACCCCAGATTGCTAAATCAATAATACTATAAGGCGGATTGTCCAAATCAATCATCTCAGCAAATCCAAGCAATACCAGAATAACAGAGATTAAAGCAAGTAAAATAATTGTTGTATCATAATAATCTGCAAAAAACCATTTTTTCTTCAAATTTTTACTATCCTTACTTTCTATACTGTTATTACTCAGCTTTAATTCAATAAATATCTCTCCGATGACCAACTTCTAGAGTAGCAACGACTAATTCATCATCTACAATTTGTACGATAACTCGATAATTACCAATTCTATAACGCCATTGACCAACGCGATTACCAACCAAAGCCTTTCCGTGTCGTCTTGGGTCTTCCAAAACATTGGTTTGTAAATAGTTTGTAATTAGCTTCTGCGTATAACGGTCCAATTTTTTCAATTGCTTGATGAAACGTCTTGTTGGAACTAATTTATACAAATTATTCATCCTCCAAGCCTAAATCATGCATCATTTCTTCCCAAGTAATGGGTTCAACTCCTTTTTCCAAGTCTTCTAAATACTCTTGATAGGCTAAATCTGCCACACGAGCGTCGTATTCGTCTTCTAGAGCTTCAAGAGTTTTGGTGCGGATAAGTTCCGACAGGGAAACTCCTTCAAACTTAGCCATTGCTTTCATAAATGTTTTATCAGCTTCAGAAACTTTTAATGTAATAGTAGTCATCTTTTGCACTCCCTTTTTTAATGGTAACACCATTGTATTACTTTTTAGGTGTTCAGTCAATATAAAAAGAACACCTTCTTAGCGTTCTTTTTATATATCTGTCAATGGTGTTGCGGTATCTGGTGAGGTATCATAAACTTTAAAGTCTACTCCGACTCCCAGATCAGCTTGTGCTAGCTGATTGACCATGGTCATGTGAGCCAGTTCCTTGATATTGTTCTCCTTAGATAAATGCCCAAGGTAGATTTTCTTAGTGCGGTTTCCCAAGGTACGAATCATAGCTTCAGCACCGTCCTCGTTAGAAAGGTGACCCAAATCCGATAGGATTCGTTGTTTGAGTCGCCAAGCGTAAGAACCCGCTCGCAAAATCTCTACATCATGGTTGGACTCGATAAGATAGCCATCTGCATTCTCGACAATTCCTGCCATACGGTCACTAACATAACCTGTATCAGTCAGCATGACAAAACTCTTATCATCCTTCATAAAGCGATAGAACTGCGGTGCGACTGCATCATGGCTTACACCAAAACTCTCGATGTCAATATCTCCAAAGGTTTTGGTTTTGCCCATTTCAAAAATATGCTTTTGCGAAGAATCCACCTTGCCAAGATACTTACTATTTTCCATAGCCTGCCAGGTCTTTTCATTGGCATACAAATCCATACCATACTTGCGAGCCAAAACGCCTACTCCATGGATATGATCTGAATGCTCATGGGTAATCAAGATGGCATCCAAATCTTCTGGCTTGCGATTAATTTCAGCAAGTAGGCTAGTAATCTTTTTACCAGACAAGCCTGCATCCACTAAAAACTTCTTTTTGGGAGTTTCCAGATAAAAGGAATTTCCACTGGAACCCGACGCTAAAATACTGTATTTAAAGCCTGTTTCACTCATTCTAGTCTTCTACTTCATCCTCCCATACTTCTTCTCTCACTGCATCCTTATCATAAGGAAGCACAATGGTAAAGGTTGAACCCTTACCGTATTCACTCTTGGCCCAAATAAAGCCATCATGTTGTTTGATAATCTCTTTGGCAATAGCTAGTCCTAAACCAGTACCTCCTTGGGCACGACTTCTAGCACGATCCACACGATAAAAACGGTCAAAAATACGTGGTAAATCCTGCTTAGGAATACCCAAACCTTGGTCTGAGATGGATAAAATCATCTGATCATCAGTCGTCTTCATGGTCACTGTGATTTTTCCACCATCTGGAGAATACTTGATGGCATTGTTGAGAATATTATCAATCACCTGTGTCATCTTGTCTGTATCAATTTCAATCCATACCGAGGTAATCGGGTAATCTCTCACCAGTTCGTATTTCTTCTCTTCATCCTGCCCTCTTATCTGATCAAAACGGTTGAGGATAAAGGTAATAAAGGCAGTGAAGTTAATCAGTTCCACATCTAGGTGACTGGTAGCATTATCAATACGTGAAAGATGGAGGAGATCCGTCACCATCCGCATCATACGGTTGGTTTCGTCCAGAGACACCTTGATGAAGTCTGGTGCAACAGGTTCTGTCAAAGCCCCTTCATCCAAGGCTTCAAGATAGGATTTTACGCTGGTCAGAGGAGTCCGTAACTCATGGCTAACATTGGAAACAAAGAGTCTTCGTTCGCGTTCTTCCTTCTCCTGCTCCGTCGTATCATGCAAAACAGCCACCAAACCTGAAATAAAGCCAGACTCTCGACGTATCAAGGCAAAGCGAACTCGAAGGTTCAAATATTCGCCATTGATGTCTTGGGAATCTAGCAACAATTCTGGACTTTGGGTAATCAAATCACGCAATTCATAGTCTTCTTCTATCTTGAGTACTTCCAAAATGCTTCTATTCAGAACATCTTCCTTAACCAACCCCAGTTGCTTCTCGGCTGTATCGTTAATCATGATAATCTGACCCCGACGATTGGTCGCAAGAACCCCATCCGTCATATAAAACAGAATACTATTTAGCCTCTTACTCTCTTGTTCTAGATTTTCCTGAGTGAGACGAATAACCTCCGACAAGTCATTCAAATTATTGGTAATATTGGTGATTTCAGACCCACCTTGCATATCAAGAACCTTGGAATAATCTCCTGCAATCAAGTCTTTAACCTTTTGATTGATTTGCTTCAATCGGATATTATCCCGACGATTTTCTAGCAAGAGCAAGGTCACTACTAAAATAAAGCCAAGTAGAATGAGGATAAAGATAAAATCACTGGTTAAAACTGTATCTTTAATTAGTTTAATCATTATTTCTCATATAATAACCAACACCGCGACGTGTTAGAATATACTCTGGTCGGCTGGGCGTATCTTCAATCTTCTCACGCAGACGTCGGACAGTCACATCAACTGTACGGACATCACCAAAATAGTCATAACCCCAGACAGTCTCAAGTAAGTGTTCGCGCGTAATGACTTGACCTGTATGCGATGCCAAATGATACAAAAGCTCAAACTCACGATGGGTTAAGTCTAGTTCTTCGCCATATTTTTTAGCCACGTAGGCGTCTGGAACAATTTCTAAATCCCCAATTTGGATAGGCTGAGATTTACTTTCTGCTTCCTGCCCATCTACTGGCATAGGTTGAGAACGACGCAGCAAAGCTTTAACACGCGCCTGCAACTCACGATTGGAGAAGGGTTTGGTTACATAGTCATCTGCCCCAAGCTCCAAACCGATAACCTTATCAAATTCACTATCTTTAGCCGACAGCATGATAATAGGCACACTACTTGTCTTGCGAATGGTCTTAGCAACTTCTAAACCATCAATTTCTGGAAGCATCAAATCCAAAATAATAATATCTGGCTGCTCGGCTTCATATTGCTCTAGCGCTTCACGACCATTAAAAGCAGTTACAACCTCGTAACCTTCCTTGGTCATATTAAACTTGATAATATCCGAGATTGGTTTCTCATCATCTACAATTAGTATTTTTTTCATATGTTCACCTTTTTCTCTACTATTATACCAAAAAAATAGCAAGAAGACATAATAGCTAGTCTTTGCTACTGTCTAATACTCTTCGAAAATCAAATTCAAACCGCGTCAACGTCGCCTTGCCGTACTCAAGTACAGCCTGCGGCTAGTTTCCTAGTTTGCTCTTTGATTTTCATTGAGTCTAAGTTGGCTTGTGCATAAGCCTGCCAGATTTTTTGTTGGGGTTTGGCAAGTGGGTAATTCTTGAATTCTTCTGGTGAAAGCCAGCGAACTTCCCTATCTGAAAAATCATGGAAGTCAGTCACCTGACCTGCTACAATTTGAACATGCCACTTGCGATGGCTAAAGACATGCTTGACAGTCTCAAAATAAACATCAAGCCAAGCAACATCTAGGTCATAGTCCTGCTGGAAACTCTCTTCTGGACTGGGTCCAAAGTTCACGCTTTCTTCTGCAACCTGATGAAAGAGGTCAAACTGCTCTTCTTGCGAAAAGTTATCAACTTCTATCAAGGGGAAATGCCAAAATCCTGCCAAGAGCTTTTCACTTTCATTTTTTTCAAGCAAAAATTGTCCCTGACTATTCTTTACCACTAATGCTTTAAGATAAATGGGAACTGGCTTTTTCTTGGGAGCCTTGATTGGATAACGGTCCATGGTTCCATTCTGATATGCTGCACTAAAGTCCTTAACCGGACTTTCTTCTGGTCTGGGATTTACAGGCGCCTCAATATCTGAGCCCAAGTCCATCAAAGCTTGATTAAAGTCACCTGGCCGTTCTGGGTCAATCAAGATTTCCATCATTGCCTGAAAAATTTTGCGATTACTTGGAATTCCAATATCATGGTTGACTTCAAATAGACGGGCCAAAACACGCATAACATTACCATCTACAGCTGGCTCAGGCAAGTTAAAAGCAATACTGGAAATGGCTCCTGCAGTATACGGACCAATCCCTTTCAAACTAGAAATTCCTTCATAGGTATTTGGAAATTGACCACCAAAATCAGCCATAACCTGCTGGGCTGCAGCCTGCATATTGCGAACTCGAGAATAATAACCCAAACCTTCCCAAGCCTTCAACAAACCTTCTTCAGAGGCAGTTGCCAAACTTTCTACTGTTGGAAACCAGTCCAAGAATCGTTCGTAATAAGGGATAACTGTATCCACCCTAGTCTGCTGGAGCATAATTTCAGAGATCCAGATATGATAAGGATTTTTACTTCTACGCCATGGTAAATCTCTTTTATTTTCATCATACCAAGCGAGAAGTTTCTCACGAAAAGAAATGATCTTCTCTTCAGTCCACATGAAGATACCGTATTCTTTCAAATCTAACATATCTCTAGTATAACACAGAAGATTCTAACTGTCCTTTTCCTAGTATTAATACTCTTCGAAAATCTCTTCAAACCACGTCAACGTCGCCTTGCCGTAGGTATGGTTACTGACTTCGTCAGTCTTATCTGCAACCTCAAAGCAGTGCTTTGAGCAACCTGCGGCTAGTTTCCTAGTTTGTTCTTTGATTTTCATTGAGTATAAAAAGCCTCTTCCCAAAGGAAAGAGGACTAAATCTTATTGATGAACCGCTTGGGCTGCTGTGATAAGAGTCAACTTGTAGACATCATCCGCATTACATCCACGAGAAAGGTCGTTAACTGGCTTATTCAAACCTTGCAAAACAGGTCCTACAGCCGCAAAGCCACCAAGGCGTTCGGCCATCTTGTAACCAATATTTCCTGCCTCGATACCTGGGAAGATGAAGACATTTGCTTGACCAGCTACCGTACTTCCAGGAGCTTTCAGAGCTGCAGTTTCTGGAACAAAGGCCGCATCAAATTGCAATTCCCCATCGATTTCAAGGTCAGGACGCAAGTCGTGAGCAATTTTAGTTGCTTCAACAACCTTATCTACACTTTCGCCAAATCCAGAACCTTTAGTAGAATAGCTTAGCATAGCAATTTTAGGCTCGATTCCAAACATCTTAGCTGTGATTGCTGAGTTGATCGCAATTTCAGCCAAGGCTTCTGCATCTGGATTGATGTTGATGGCACAGTCTCCAAATAGATAACGTTCAGAGCCACGAACCATGAGGAAAGCACCTGAAGTCCGAGATACATTTGGACGAGTTTTAATGATTTGAAGGGCTGGACGTACTGTTGAAGCTGTTGAGTGAATCGCACCTGATACCATTCCGTCAACCAAGCCCAAGTAAACTAACATAACACCAAAGTAGTTGACATCTTCAACCAAAACCTTGCGTGCATCTTCTTCAGACATTTTGCCCTTGCGACGCTCCACCAAAGCAGCAACCATTTCATCAAATTTATCGTAGTGTTGAGGATCAATGACTTCATAACCGTCCTCGATACCTTCGATTTCAAGATAAATTTTAATTTTTTCAGGATTCCCTAGCAAAACAGGAATCACTTCTGTTTCTTTTACCAAGCGTTTAGTTGCTTGTAGAATACGAGGCTCTTCCCCTTCAGGGAGAACGATACGAGCATTTTTACCAACAAGGTTGGCTTTTAGACTTTCAAAAACTTCCATGAGTTTTCTCCTTTAAAATAATAATTATACTCTGAAACAATTTTTATAGAGTATTAGTTGATAACTGGGTAATAAGGTTACTGAAATCATCTGGCAAGGGACTGTCTAACTGCAAGTCTTGCTCTAAAAATGGATGATAAAAAGATAGGTAATGGCAGTGCAGAGCCTGACGTTGGATGCCATCGTCCAGACTACCACCATACAAATCATCTCCCAACAAAGGAAAACCAATATGAGAAAAATGGACTCGGATTTGGTGGGTTCGACCAGTATGCAGGCGAATGTCTACCAAGTGGATATTTCCATAAGAAGCTACAATCTTGTAAGAAGTATGGGCATACTTTCCACCTTTAGCCACCCGTCTGGTGATAATAGAGTCTTCATCACGCGCAATCGGAGCAATAATTTCCCCCTCTGACTCCAAGTGACCATCACCTTTAACCAAAGCAAAATAGCGTTTTTCAATAGACTTTTTCTGCAACTGCTTGTCTAATCGTGCATGGGCATAGCCGTGTTTGGCAAAGAGCATCAAGCCAGAAGTATCCCTATCAAGCCTGGTCACAATGTGAACCTGCTGATTTTCATAATTTTGCTTGACGTAGTAACCCTTGATAAAATTGGCAATGGTATTGGAGTGATTGACACTAGGAATAGAAGCCACTCCATAGGGTTTATTCAAGACTAGAAAATGGTCATCCTCATAGAGAATATCTAATGGACGCTCAATGGCCTCCAAGGTTTCAAAGTCTTCCTCAGCGGGAATATCAATAGTAACGCGGTCCCCAATATCTAATAGATAGGTTGCATTTTGCGGTTGGTCATTGACCAGAATAGCTCCGCCTCGAAACTTAATCTTGGCCAGCAGTCCTTTAGAAACCTCGTGCTTTTTTAAGAAGGTCTTAATCTTGACATGCTCATCTGCGATAAATTCAAACCTCATTCGTCCACCTCGCCGATAAAGGCATCCTTAACGCGGTTCCAGAAGCTGGTATGGCTAGGGGTCGCGACAAAGTGAATTTTATGATGATCAATTTGATACTCGATTCGCTCGATACTACGAAAAGAATAGACACTATTGTCAATCGAAATGGTATGGTAATCGTTTCTCGTTGGAATGAGTTCAATCTTATCCTTTTTAGGAACGATAATGGATGAACCCAGCGTTCGATAGACACGATTATTGAGGCTGGCAATTTCCGTCAACTGAAGAGCTTCAATGGTAGGATGTAACACTGCACCGCCAAGAGACTTGTTATAGGCTGTACTACCAGTCGGTGTCGAAACTGTTAGCCCATCTCCGCGAAAACGTTCAAAGGGAACACCATTGATTACAATATCTGCCACCATAGTTCGATCAGACCTGCGGATGCTGGCTTCATTGAGGGCACGAAAAATCTTGACCTCTCCATTTCCAAGAAAAACCTTCACATTTAGAACAGGGTAAGAAACCCTTGCTCCGGTATCTAGCTGCAAATTGGTCATTAACTTATCCAACTCAAAATCACGATAATCGGTATAAAAGCCCAGATGTCCTGTATGAAGACCGATAAAGCGTACCTTATCAAGTTGGTCTTCGTACTTATGAAAGGCCGACAAGAGCATGCCATCCCCACCAATGGAAATGACAATGTCCGGATTGCTATCATTGAGTATAAACTGATTTCTCTTCAAACGATCTCGCAATTCATACAAAACCCTTTGACTCTGTGGTTTTCTATTAGCTATCAGATCAATTCGTTTACCTGTATTCTTCATCTGTATCGTCACTGTTTCCTACACCGTCATTTAATTTTCTACTCAAAGGATCAAAAAGAGCCTGGGCTTCCTGGATATCATCTCGGATTTTACCCATTTCTTCATCCAACTGATGGGCAATTTTGGCAGTAATTTCCAGTCTCTTTTTAATTTCCTCTGGGAAATCCCCTTGGTACTTGTAGTTGAGAGAATGTTCTATCGTTGCCCAGAAATTCATGGCCAAAGTACGTATTTGAATTTCTGCCAAAATAGTCTTGGCTCCATTGATGGTGTCAACCATATATTCTACTATCACATGATAGGAACGGTAGCCTGAAGCCTTTCGATGAGTAATGTAATCTCGCTCCTGTATGATCCGCATATCCTGACGCTTACGCAAAATAGCTACAACTTCTTGGACGTCATCTACAAACTGGACCATCACACGTAAACCAGCAATATCCTGTAAATCGTGTTCTAAGGTCGCATAAGTAATACCACGTCGAGCCATTTTTTCTTTGATGCTCTCAATTGGCTTGACTCTACCAGTCACAAACTCAATCGGAGAATGCTTATTTTGTTTACGATATTGCTTACGAATACCGCGAAGTTTAATCTTTAACTCACCAACAGCTTGAATGTAAGGATCTAAAAATTCTTCCCATTCTAAGGTCATATATTCTCCCTTGTTCTCATATTATCCTTCAAAAATATTTTTGATTTTTTCTCCAGATTTATATACAATAAATACAAAGCTATTATATCATATAATCCGCTTTCATAGATAAAGAAAAGGTAAGAAAATTGAAACATTTAGAAATTGAATTGAAAACACTATTGAAAAAAGATGAATACAATCGTCTAAAAGACCAGTTCACAGGTGTCACTCCTGTTCTTCAAAAAAATTACTATATCGACACGCCTAATTTTGAACTTCGAGAAAAGAAAGTTGCTATGCGCATTCGAACTTTTGAAGACTGGGCAGAATTGACACTCAAAGTCCCACAAAGTGTTGGAAATATGGAATACAATCAAAAATTGCAACTAAAAGATGCTGAAGATTATCTAAACAAGGAAGAGCTTCCTCAAGGGCTAGTACTGGATGAATTGGCTAAACATGGTATCCAAACTAATAAGTGGCAGGTGCTTGGTTGTCTCACAACGCTTCGCTATGAAATGAAGACAGCTATTGGTCTCATGGCACTGGATGAGAGTCAATACTTTGATATTACAGATTACGAATTAGAGCTTGAAGTTGAGAATCACAAGCAAGGCAAACAGGATTTCCAACAATTTTTAGAGGAAAATCAGATTTCCTATCAAAAAGCCCCTTCAAAATTGGTTCGATTTGTCAAAAGCATGAAAAATAGCTGAAATAATCTCTATTTTTTGGTAAAATAGAAAAGATAAAAATATTCGAATCCAAGTTAATATATGCTAAAGCATATGGCTTGGCTCCATAAAGTTTACAGAGGACGGTCTATAATGTCAGATAGAAAAAATATGAAACTTTTTGCACTCAACTCTAACCAAGAGATTGCACAAAAAATTGCTCAAGCTGTTGGTATCCCACTTGGAAAACTATCATCACGTCAATTTTCTGATGGAGAGATCCAAGTTAATATTGAAGAGAGTGTCCGTGGTTATGATGTGTACATCATCCAATCTACAAGTTTCCCTGTTAACAACCACCTAATGGAATTATTAATTATGGTTGATGCTTGTGTGCGTGCAAGTGCCCACAGTATCAACGTTGTCCTTCCGTATTTTGGCTATGCACGCCAAGATAGAATTGCATCATCTAGAGAACCACTAACAGCTAAACTAGTTGCTAACATGCTAGTCAAAGCTGGTGTAGATCGTATCCTTACCCTCGACTTACATGCAGTTCAAGTACAAGGATTCTTTGATATTCCTGTAGATAATCTTTACACTGTCCCTCTCTTTGCTAAACACTACTGTGATAAAGGATTAAGAGGTTCAGATGTTGTTGTCGTTAGCCCTAAAAATTCAGGGGTGAAACGTGCTCGAAGCTTGGCTGAATATCTTGATGCTCCTATCGCCATTATCGACTACCCTCAAGACGATGCAACTCGCAACGAAGGCTATATCATCGGTGATGTTGAAGGTAAAAAAGCCATCTTGATTGATGATATTCTGAATACAGGACGTACCTTCTCTGAAGCTGCTAAAATCGTTGAACATGAAGGCGCTACAGAAATTTATGCTGTTTCTAGCCACGGTCTCTTCGTCGAAGGTGCTGCTGAACTTCTTGATAATACTAAGATTAAAGAAATTATTGTGACTGATTCAGTAGCAACAAAAGAAAAAACTCCTAAAAACGTATGCTACATCACTGCTAGTGAGTTAATTGGTGATGCTATCGTCCGTATTCACGAAAGAAAACCAGTCAGCCCACTCTTTGCCTACAACAAAAAGAAATAAGGTGATTCTTTGATTTATTTGGACAATGCTGCAACGACTCCCATGTCAGCGGTTGCTATTTCAGCTATGACCAAGGTTATGCAAGAAACGTATGGCAATCCTTCTAGTATTCATGGTCATGGTCGTCAAGCTGGCAAACTCTTGCGAGAAGCTCGTCAGGAACTAGCTCAGTTACTGGGGACAAAACCTCAACATATCTTTTTCACTTCTGGTGGGACTGAAGGCAACAATACTGCCATCATTGGCTACTGCCTTCGTCATCAAGAACAAGGAAAACATATCATCACAACTGCCATTGAGCACCATGCTGTCCTTGAAACCATTGATTACTTGGTTCAACACTTTGGTTTTGAAGCAACTATTATCCAGCCAGAAAATCAAGAAATCACAGTCCAACAAATTCAAAAGGCTTTACGTGACGATACGATTTTGGTTTCTACCATGTTTGCCAATAATGAGACGGGAAACCTACTGCCCATTGCTGAAATTGGCCAAATACTTAAGCAACACCCTGCTGCCTATCATGTCGATGCAGTTCAGGCTATCGGTAAAATCCCTATTCAGCCAGAAGAATTGGGCATTGATTTTCTCACTGCTTCAGCCCATAAATTCCATGGTCCTAAGGGAATCGGTTTTCTCTACGCATCTAGCATGGACTTTGATTCCTATCTACATGGCGGAGACCAAGAACAGAAAAAACGTGCAGGGACTGAAAATCTAGCTGCCATCGTAGGCATGGTTGCAGCCCTAAAAGAAGATTTAGAAAAGCAAGAAGAACATTTTCAACATGTACAAAAACTAGAAACTGCCTTTCTTGCAAAGCTAGAAGGAATTCAGTATTACTTGAATAGAGGCGAACACCATCTCCCTTATGTTGTCAATATTGGATTTCCTGGTCAGAAAAATGATCTCTTGCTCCTTCGTCTAGATTTAGCTGGAATTTCAATCTCTACTGGCTCAGCTTGTACGGCAGGCATTGTCCAATCCAGCCATGTTCTTGAAGCCATGTACGGGGCAAATTCAGAACGCTTGAAGGAATCCGTTCGTATCAGTTTGTCGCCAGAAAATACTGTTGAGGAACTACATACCCTCGCAAAAACCTTAAAAGAAATTATCGGAGGTTAGCCATATGGCATTTGAAAAAACCATTCAGTTAAAAAATTGTCGTTACGACTACACTCTTAGCCCTTCTGTTAAAAAATTCACCCTCAAAGATAACACTTTTTTTGAAACAAAGGTTGGTAACTATGAATTGACTCGCCTTTTGGAAAAAGTTCCGAACAGCGGTGAAGGCTTCCAACTCAAAATCATCATTAACAAGGAACTTACAGGAGCTAAAATCAATATCACTGACAAGTTTGGTCTTCGTCTGGTTGATATTTTCAAATCAGAAGACCACCACATTCATCAGGAAAAATTCTACTTCCTCATGGATAGCTTAGTAGAACGTGGTGTCTTTACAAAATCTGAAAGAGAGGTCCCATATGTTTGAACTGACCTATAAGGATAGCTATCAGATAGAGCGAACTCTCAAGTAC
>CAKQBM010000028.1 GCA_934216185.1 uncultured Streptococcus sp.
TATCTCAGTGTCCAACTTAATTTTCCGTATGAAGAAAAATGCAGTTGGACTAGCAACCATCGCTATCTTGTCAACAATGGTTTTGGTAACCATGTCAGCAGCGACAAGCATTTTCAATTCCTCAGAAAGCTTTAAAAAAGTTCTAAATCCTCATGATTTTGGAGTTTCAGGGCAAAATGTTGAAAAAGAAGACTTGGACAAGCTCTTGAGCCAGTTTGCAAGTGACAAAGGTTATAAGATTAAAGAGAAAGAAGTGCTTCGTTATACTTACTTTGGTGTTGCAAACCAAGAAGGAACCAAGTTAACCCTTTTTGAAAAAGGACAAAATCGTGTCCAACCCACAACAGTTTTCATGGTATTTGACCAAAAAGATTATGAAAATATGACTGGTCAAAAACTGTCTCTATCAGGAAATGAGGTCGGACTCTTTGCAAAGAATGAGGGAGTTAAAGAACAGAAAACTCTAACTCTAAATGATCATAAATTTTCTGTCAAAGAAGAATTTACTAAAGATTTCATTGTAAACCATGTTCCAAATCAGTTTAATATTTTGACTGCTGATTACAATTACCTTGTTGTACCTGATTTACAAGCCTTTTTGGATCGATTCCCAGATTCGGCTATCTATAATCAGTTTTACGGTGGTATGAATGTAAATATCAGTGAAGAAGAACAACTCAAGGTCGCTGACGAGTATGATAAATACCTCGATCAATTTAATGCTCAATTAAACACAGAAGGTAGCTATGTTTATGGTAGCAATCTAGCAGATGCTAGTTCTCAGATGAGTACCCTCTTTGGTGGTGTCTTCTTTATCGGTATTTTCCTATCCATTATCTTTATGGCCGGAACCGTTCTGGTCATTTACTACAAACAAATTTCTGAAGGATATGAAGACCGTGAGCGCTTTATTATCTTGCAGAAAGTCGGTTTAGATCAACAGCAAATCAAGCAAACCATCAACAAACAGGTTTTAACTGTTTTCTTCCTTCCTTTGCTCTTTGCCTTCATACATCTCGCCTTTGCCTACCATATGCTTAGTCTGATTTTAAAAGTGATTGGTGTAATAGATACGACTATGATGTTGATTGTGACCTTGTCTATCTGCGCTATCTTCCTCATTGCCTATGTGCTGATTTTCATGGTTACTTCAAGAAGCTATCGCAAGATTGTGCAAATGTAAAAAAAGATACCTCGACTTCAAAATCGAGGTATTTCTTGTATTTTATACTCAATGAAAATCAAAAAGTAAACTAGGAAGCTAGCCGCAGGTTGCTCAAAGCACTGCTTTGAGGTTGTAGATAGAACTGACGAAGTCAGTAACCATATATACGGCAAGGCGAAGCTGACGTGGTTTGAAGAGATTTTCGAAGAGTATTAAATGCTGAAAAGTTGTCCGAGTAGGAAGGTAACTCCCATGGTCAAGAGGCCAATAGCGAGGTTCCGAATCATAGCTGTTTTAGTTGGGGCTTTTCCAAGTTTGGCACTAGTATAGCCAGTAACCAAGAGTGATAGAGCAACGATAAGGACAGTAGCAGGGATGCGGTAATCACTTGGGAAAATGGTTACTGAGAGCATTGGAGGCAAACTTCCAAGGAAAAAGGCAACAAAGCTAGAAATGGCAGCGTGCCAAGGATTGGTGAACTCTTCATACTCTATCCCGTATTTTTCCTCTACCAGTGCCTTGAGTGGATTTTTTAGAAAGGCCTTATTGGTCAAGAGTTGGGCAGAGGTTTCGCATTCTCCATTTTGGATATAGGCAGCATAGAGAGACTTTTTGGCTAGCTCCATATCTTGGTCTAGCAAGACTTGCTCACGCGCAACGGCTGCTTCCTCGGTGTCTTTTTGAGTTGAAACGGATACATATTCTCCACCAGCCATAGAAAAGGCACCAGCCAAGATAGCCGCAAAGCCTGATAAAAAGATGATCCAGATATTGGTCGTAGCACTGGCAACCCCGATAACCACACCAGCAATAGAAATAATCCCATCATTGGCACCAAGAACGCCCGCACGCAGGATATTTAAACGACCTGCAAAATTTGAATCAATTTCGTGATTTGTTTCTGACATATTATTCTCCTTTTTATCCAGTATAAAGGAAAAATATAAGGAAATCAATCTTTTAAAACTGTCTGAAAAAAGTTGCACGATTCTAATGAAAAGAGCTTTTCTGTTTAAGCTTTATCAATAAAACATGCTATAATAGTTGAAGAAAGGTTGGTATTTATGGCTAGGATATTGGTTATTGAAGACAATAGTGACATTCAAGAGATTTTGCGAACACTTCTTACTGAGGAGCATGAGGTGATTCAAGCCTTTTCAGGAACTGAAGGAATCATGCTTTTTGACCAAGGTGGGATTGACCTCGTTTTGCTAGATATCATGCTTCCTGGGAAAAATGGGGATCAGGTTTTAAAAGCCATCAGGGAGCAAAGTCAAACTCCAGTCATTATGCTAACAGCTTTGAGCGATAAGAAGTTAATCAGTCAATACCTCTTAGAGGGTGCCAATGATTACATCGTCAAGCCTTTTGATTTGGACGAAGTCTTTGCCAGAGTTACTGTTCAATTACGTCAAAGCGTAGAAAAACAGCCGATGGAAATAGGAAAAACTGAAAATCTGCCACAAAACTTGAAAAATATCCAGTTTGATGCAGAAAGTTTTGAAATCAAAAATAGTCAGGAAACCATTCGTCTTGCTAAGAAAGAATGCTTGATTCTCCAAACTCTCCTTAAACATCCAAAGAAAATTTTCACCAAGGAAGAACTTTATGAATTGGTCTGGGAGGAGAGCTATCTACCTGGAGATAATACCCTTAATACTCATTTGAGTAATCTTCGTAAAAAATTAAACCAGCTTGACCCAACTCAGGAATATATTGAAACCATTTGGGGAGTTGGGGTAAGATTAAAAGGAGATAAGCAATGACCTACATCCTAATTTTTGTTCTACTGGTTCTCCTAATTATTTTATTGATTTCATTGATTCGCTATCATCTAGCACTTGAAAGCCTGAGTCAACAGATTGAAGACAAGATTCTCACGGGTAGTATGAAAAGAGTCGGAGTCAGTATTTTTTCCAAACATTTTTTACATCTATACCAGCAGATTGAGAATCTATTTCAAGAAGTCGAACAATCTCGGTTGGTGATGAAAAGGGAGAAGCAGACTCTGGATATGGCCATCAGCAATATCGCCCATGATATTCGGACACCTTTGACTATCGCTTCAGGCTACACCCAACAATTGATAAAGTCTCCTGAAAACAAAGGAGAAACATTACAAAAAATCGCCCAGCATCTTGATTTAGTTTCCAAACGTTTGGAGGCTCTCCTAGAATACCGTCGTTTGATGGAAGGAGCTGTTAAACCGAAAATGGAAGAAGTGGATATTTCAGCTTTTATCACCAAAAAGACTCTGGCTTATTATGATGTTTTTCAGGCGGCAAATATCACGCTTGATTTTAAGGTTGAAGCTGGTTTAAAAACGAGAACTGATGAAGACTTGCTGGATCGAATTTTACAAAATTTGCTTGGAAATGTCCTCAAACATGGCAAGGAAGAAGCGCGGCTATCTTTGAGAAAGGAAAAGGAACAGCTTGTCTTAGAGATTGCAAACCTTGTCAAACAACCCATCAAAAAAATAGAAAATCTCAGCAACCGTTTTTATTCTGAAAATCTATCAGACACCGAAGAATCCTCTGGTTTAGGCCTTTATATCACTGAGGAATTATGCCATCTTCTTGGTGCAGAGATGAAACTAAGCACAGATGGGCAGTGGTTGTCGGTTTTCATTTATTTTTAACGAAATAAACCTCCTCTGTAGGCTAGAGGAGGTCATTTTTTATAGACTTTTCTTTTTGAAAACTGCCAGTCCACTTAGATTAAAGATTACAATAACAGCTAAGGTAACTATAAGGGTATAGAAAATGGATTCACTATTAGCAGTCATAGCATAAGAAAAATGCAAGGATAAATATGGTAAAAATTTGATATTTGGAAAAATGATCATTGGCATAGAAAGGATAATAGAGCTGACCAAATATCCAATAAATACTGCAATATAAGAATGAGTCAGGTAGAGAATAAAGGAAATAATGGAAAGCCAAGCGAGTAGGCATAGAAATTGAAGGAAAATCATTAAGAGGAGATTGGCAATAAAACCATCAGGCATCGTACCAAGTCCGTTCAGTAGAGTTGAGGGAACAAAAGCAATCACAAGACTGGCGATGAGTTGCAAGAGAGCGATGCTTGCTAGTACAAAGGATTTAGCGAAGAAGAACTCTGTACGAGAAACGCCAACTGTCAAACTATTTTTATAAAGCTTGCCGATTAGATCGACCCCAAGAACTAAACATATTAGAATAATGCAGAGAAAAACAATGTTTGAATCATTGCTAGACGCATTGATAAGAGCTTGAATACCGTCCCAACCATGGGTTGGAATTTCTGGCTCTTCTGTCTGAATTGCCATCAGATGGCCAGTAGCCCCAAAAATAGCCCCCATTAACATGAGTACAAAGAGAATGAACTCTGTAATCCAGAATCCTTTAGAACGGAAAAGACGGTAAAAGTCTGCTTGAATGGTATGTATCATGATGTTCCTCCTATTCGACCAATTGAGTGAAGTATTCTTCTAGATTTTGACGAGCGTAGTAAATCTCGTCAATAGCGACATCTGCCAAGGTTAATTCCTTAAGAATCTGTTTGACATCTTGTTCATTACCAAAGATATGGATTTCATTTTCAGGGTTTACAACCTTAAACTGGAGCTGGATTTGTTCTTTTAATACTTGACATGCTTTCTCCTGATCAGCTGTCTTAAGGACAATATAATCCTCACTTAGTGTTTCAAATTCAGCTTTGCTGATTTCACGGATAACCTTGCCTTGATCTAAAATACCAAAACGATTAGCGAGGAGATAGAGTTCTGACAAGATATGGCTAGAAATGAGAATGGTGATTCCTTTTTCTTGATTGAGCCGTTGAATCATCAGTCGAAACTCTTTGATACCGATTGGGTCAAGTCCATTGATAGGTTCATCTAAAATCAAGAAGTCTGGTTTAGATAGAAGGGCAATGGCGATCCCAAGTCTTTGCTTCATTCCAAGAGAGAAATTTCGAAAGACTTTTTTACCTGTATCTGACAAGCCTACATAGTCCAGCGTTTCTCGAATGACTTGATCAGCATTTGGAATATGACGAATCATACAGTAATATTTCAGATTTTGATAGGCTGTTAAGTGATTATGAGCTACAGGTGATTCGATCACTGAACCTACTCGAGATAGAGACTTGCTCCACTCATTTTCTGATTGACTAGAAAAGAGGGAAACAGTTCCTTTATCCGCAAAGAGTAGTTGCGTAATGATTTTTATTAAGGTAGTCTTCCCAGCTCCGTTCTTCCCGATAAGTCCATAAATATCTCCCTCTCTTATCGTTAGATGAAGATCCTGAAGGATAGCTTGTTTGTCAAAGTTTTTGGACAATCCATGAATGTCAAGTACTGTTTTCATGATTCTCTCCTTTTGATTTATTTTAATAACTTTAGTATAAAGCATAGAAATCAAAGAAAGCTCAAGGATTTCTAAAGAGTTTCTAAAGTTTTAGGAATTCTTAAATATCAAAACCCAGTTGGCATGAACTGGGCTTCTTAATTATAAAATATATTTCTCAATGGCACGCGCAACGCCGTCTTCTTCGTTGCTTGCTGTAACGGCATCCGCAAGAGATTTGACATAATCGCTGGCATTTCCCATAGCAATACCAAGCCCTGCAAACTGGAGCATTTCGATATCGTTATTAGCATCGCCCATGGCCATAATTTCTGATGGCTCAATCTTCAGAATCTCTGCCAGTCGTGAAAGAGCAGTAGCCTTTGTCGTTCCAAGCGGCATGGCTTCATAAATAACAGGTTGCGAACGAACTCCACTGAATCGTTGACAGAGTTCTGTAGCAAAACGCTGCTCAAAATCGTCTGTTTGACTCTCTGTACCCAAAAACATACCTTGGAACATCCGGTACTTGCCACTGGTGGCTTCCTCAAGAGAAATTTCAGTCAGGTCTGAAAAGACTAACTTGGCATCATTTTCAATGACTTGATTTGGCTTACCTCCGAGGACAAAATAATGTTCCTCATCAAAAAGAGTCAACTGAACATCACTTTTTTCAGCTAGGTCATAGAGATATTCGATATCAGCTGAACTCAGTTCTTGCCAGTCAACTAAACTCCAATCGCTAGTCTGGTGGGTTGAGCAACCGTTGTTAACAATAACATACTCATTCTGGAGGTCTAGCCCCAGTTTTTGATAGTAGGGGAGGACGCCAAAAAGCGGGCGACCTGTACAGAGAACCAGTTTGACACCTTTTTCAATGGCTTGGTGAATGGCAGCGATGTGAGCTTGTGGGATTTCCTTGGCTTCATTGAGGAGAGTTCCGTCCATATCCAAGGCAAGTAGTTTAATCATAAGACTTCCTTCTTTATCTTTTGGTATTATTATAGCATATTTTAGGGGAAAGGAGGAGGAATCTTCGGGCTAATCATGGTATAATAAAAGGTAATGAAAAATTCCAACGAGGCAGAGATGAAATTACTTTATACTGATATTCGAACTTCTTTGACTAAAATTCTAACCAGAGAGGCGGAAGAGCTAGTTACTGCTGGCAAGCGGGTCTTCTACATCGCTCCCAACTCTCTTTCTTTTGAAAAGGAACGCGCCGTGCTGGAATGCTTGTCCCAGCAGGCTTCTTTTGCGATTACCGTCACGCGCTTTGCTCAGATGGCTCGTTACCTGGTCTTGAATGATTTGCCTGCTAAAACCAGTCTAGATGACATTGGGCTTGGGATGGCTTTTTATAAGTGCCTTGCGGAACTTGATCCCAAGGACTTACGTGTTTATGGTGCTATTAAGCAGGATCCTCAGTTTATCCAGCAGTTGATTGAACTTTATCATGAGATAGCGACTGCTCAGATGAACTTTTTGGACTTGGAAAGCTTGACTGATGAGGATAAGCGAGCAGATTTGCTCTTGATTTTTGAGAAAGTAACGGCCTATCTCAATCAAGGCCTGTTAGCTCAGGGAAGTCAGTTGTCCCATTTGATTGAGGCTATTGAGAATGACAAGGTAAGTAGTGATTTTACTCAAATCGCCTTGGTCATTGATGGATTTACCCGTTTTTCTGCCGAGGAAGAGCGGATTGTGGATTTACTTCATGGCAAGGGGGTTGAGATTGTCATTGGGGCTTATGCGAGCAAGAAAGCCTATACCAGCCCTTTTAACGAGGGGAATCTTTATCAAGCCAGTGTGGAGTTTCTCCATCATCTAGCCTTTAAATACCAAACACCTGCACAGGACTCTTCTCAAACTCATGAGAAGATGGATAGCTTTGACAAGGCCTCTCGTTTGCTGGAGTCTTCTTATGACTTTTCAGAATTAACATTGGATGTCGATGAGAAGGACCGAGAAAATCTGCAAATCTGGTCTTGTTTGACACAAAAGGAAGAGTTGGAGTTAGTTGCCCGTAGCATTCGTCAGAAATTGCATGAGAACTCCGACCTTAGTTACAAGCATTTTCGTATTCTCTTGGGAGATGTGGCTTCTTACCAGTTATCTCTCAAAACCATTTTTGACCAGTATCAGATTCCTTTTTATCTTGGTAGAAGCGAATCCATGGCCCACCACCCTTTGACACAGTTTGTCGAGTCTATTTTGGCTTTAAAGCGCTACCGTTTTCGTCAGGAGGATTTGATTAACCTTCTTAGAACAGGTTTGTATACCGACCTTAGTCAGGCTGATATTGACGCATTTGAGCAATATATCCGCTATCTTGGTATCAATGGCTTGCCATCCTTTCAGCAAACCTTCACCAAATCCCACCATGGAAAATTTGATCTAGGGCGTTTAAATGCTCTTCGTCTGCGTATTTTATCCCCTCTTGAAACCCTATTTGCTAGTCGAAAACAGAAGTCCGAAAATCTCTTGCAAAAGTGGAATAGCTTTCTAAAAGAAGGAGCGGTGACCAAGCAACTCCAAGATTTGACAGCTAGCATGGAAACTCTTGAACAAGAGAGACAAGCCGAAGTTTGGAAGGCATTCTGTCATGTTTTAGAACAATTTGCGACCGTTTTTGCTGGTTCACAGGTTAGTCTGGAGGACTTCCTAGCCTTGCTCCATTCTGGAATGAGCCTATCTCAATATCGCACCATTCCAGCAACAGTAGACACCGTTCTGGTGCAGAGCTATGATTTGATTGCTCCTCTGACAGCTGACTTTGTCTATGCCATTGGGCTAACTCAGAACAATTTACCCAAAATTGCGCAAAACACCAGTCTTTTGACTGATGAAGAAAGACAAAACTTAAACCAAGTGACAGAGGAAGGAGCGCAATTGCTGATTGCCAGCAGTGAAAACCTCAAGAAAAATCGCTACACTATGCTTTCCTTGGACAATTCTGCTCGTAAGCAGTTGGTTTTGTCGGCTCCAAGCCTCTTTAATGAAAGTGAAAGTAAAGAATCAGCTTATCTTCAAGAGCTGGTCCATTTTGGATTTAGTCGGAAAGAGAAGAGGATGAATCACAAAGGGCTGTCTAAGGAAGATATGGGCTCATATCACAGTCTTTTGTCCAGTCTGGTTGCCTATCACCAGCAGGGCGAAATGAGTGATAGGGAGCAAGATTTGACCTTTGTCAAGGTTCTGGCGCGTGTCATGGGTAAAAAACTAGACCAGCAAGGTTTGGGAAATCCTGCCCTCCCAACCAGTCCAAGCAGCAAACCCTTAGCAAAGGACACCTTACAGGCTCTCTATCCTGCTGATCAGGAATTTTACCTGTCCACCTCTGGTTTAACGGAGTTTTACCGGAACCAATACAGTTATTTCCTCCGTTATGTTCTAGGCTTGCAGGAGGAATTGCGTCTGCGTCCAGATGCTCGTAGTCATGGGAATTTCTTGCACCGCATTTTTGAACGGGCCTTGCAATTACCTGACGAAGATTCCTTTGACCAACGTTTGGAACAGGCTATTCAAGAAACTAGTCAAGAACGGGAATTTGAAGCAATTTATCAAGAAAGTTTGGAAGCCCAGTTTACCAAGGAAGTTCTGCTTGATGTGGCACGGACGACTGGCCACATTCTCCGCCACAATCCAGCTATTGAAACAATTAAAGAAGAGGCAAATTTTGGTGGAAAAGAGCAGGCCTTTATTAAATTAGAGAATGGACGTAGTGTCTTTGTACGAGGTAAGGTTGACCGCATTGACCGTTTGAAAGCTGATGGAGCGATAGGAGTGGTAGACTACAAGTCGAGTCTGACCCAGTTCCAGTTTCCTCATTTCTTTAATGGGCTCAATTCCCAACTACCAACCTATCTCGCTGCCCTAAAAAGAGAAGGAGAGCAGAACTTTTTTGGTGCCATGTACTTGGAAATGGCTGACCCAGTCCAATCCCTCATGGCTGTTAAAAGTCTAGCAGGAGCAGTTGCGGAAGCCAGCAAGTCTATGAAATACCAAGGCCTCTTTTTGGAAAAAGAAAGCAATCATTTGGGCGAGTTTTACAATAAAAACAAGGCTAATCAGCTGACAGATGAGGAATTCCAGCTCCTACTGGACTACAATGCCCATCTTTACAAGAAAGCAGCTGAGAAGATCTTAGAAGGCCAATTCGCCATCAATCCCTATACTGAAAATGGCAGAAGCATTGCCCCATACGTCCAGCAACACCAAGCCATCACAGGCTTTGAAGCCAATTACCATTTGGGGCAAGCCCGTTTCCTAGAAAAGTTGGACTTAGCTGATGGCAAGCGTCTGGTCGGAGAAAAGCTCAAGCAAGCTTGGTTTGAAAAAATAAGAGAGGAGTTGAATAGATGAAGCCCATTCCCTTTTTAACTGAGGAAGAAATTCAAAAATTGCAAGAAGCAGAAGCAAATTCGAGCAAGGAACAGAAGAAAACTGCCGAGCAAATTGAAGCCATCTACACTTCTGGCCAAAATATCCTAGTCTCAGCATCGGCTGGTTCTGGTAAAACCTTTGTCATGGCCGAGCGTATTCTGGACCAATTGGCGCGTGGTGTGGAAATTTCTCAACTCTTTATCTCAACCTTTACCGTTAAGGCTGCCACAGAGCTTAAAGAACGTTTGGAGAAAAAAATCAGCCAACAAATTCAAGAAAGTGGCGATGTCGAGCTCAAACAACACTTGGGTCGCCAGTTGGCAGACCTACCCAATGCTGCCATCGGAACCATGGACTCCTTCACACAAAAATTCCTTGGTAGACATGGCTATCTGATTGACATTGCGCCAAATTTCCGTATTTTACAAAACCAAAGCGAACAACTTCTTCTAAAAAACGAAGTCTTTCATGAGGTCTTTGAAGCCCATTACCAAGGTAAACAGAAAGAGACCTTTAGTCATTTGCTGAAAAACTTTGCTGGACGTGGCAAGGATGAACGGGGGCTATGCCAGCAAGTCTATAAAATTTATGACTTCCTCCAATCCACCAGCAACCCTCAAAAGTGGCTGAGTGAATCTTTCTTAAAAGGCTTTGAAGAGGCTGATTTTAGCAGTGAAAAAGAAAAACTGACCACACAAATCCAGCAAGCTCTTTGGGACTTGGAAAGCTTTTTCCGTTATCATCTGGATAATGATGCCAAGGAGTTTCCAAAGGCAGCCTATTTAGAAAATGTTCAGTTGATTCTGGATGAAATTGGCTCCCTAAATCAGGAGTCCGATGGTCAGGCTTATCAAGCGGTGCTTGCGCGTGTTGTCGCCATTTCGAAAGAGAAAAACGGTCGAGCTCTGACTAATGCCAGTCGTAAGGCTGATTTGAAGCCACTGGCTGATGCCTACAACGAAGAAAGAAAGTCTCAGTTTGCTAAACTAGGACAACTGTCAGACCAGATAACGATGCTCGACTATCAAGAACGTTATCATGGGGATACCTGGGAACTAGCTAAAACCTTCCAAGCCTTCATGAGTGATTTTGTAGAAGCTTATCGTCAGCGTAAACGCCAGGAAAATGCCTTTGAATTCGCTGATATCAGCCATTACACCATTGAGATTTTAGAGAATTTCCCGCAAGTCCGTGAGGGTTATCAGGAGCGTTTCCACGAAGTCATGGTCGATGAGTATCAGGATACCAACCATATTCAAGAACGAATGTTGGAATTGCTGTCTAATGGTCACAATCGCTTTATGGTGGGGGATATCAAGCAGTCCATCTATCGTTTCCGTCAGGCAGATCCACAGATTTTCAATGAGAAATTCCAACGATATGCGCAAAATCCCCAAGAAGGCAAGCTGATTCTCCTCAAGGAAAATTTCCGTAGTAGTTCAGAAGTGCTGTCAGCAACCAATGATGTCTTTGAACGTCTCATGGACCAAGAGGTCGGCGAAATCAACTATGATAACATGCACCAGCTTGTTTTTGCCAATACCAAACTGACTCCCAATCCAGACAACAAGGCGGAATTTCTCCTCTACGACAAGGACGACACAGGTGAGGAAGAAGAGAGCCAAGCAGAAACGAAATTAACTGGTGAAATGCGCTCAGTTATCAAGGAAATCCTTAAACTACATAAGGAACAAGGTGTTTCCTTTAAAGAAATCGCCCTTCTGACCTCCAGTCGCAGTCGTAATGACCAGATCCTTCTCGCCCTGTCTGAGTACGGAATTCCTGTCAAAACTGACGGAGAGCAAAACAATTATCTTCAATCCCTAGAAGTGCAAGTCATGCTAGACACCCTTCGTGTCATTCACAATCCTCTTCAAGACTATGCCTTGGTTGCCCTTATGAAGTCTCCTATGTTTGGCTTTGATGAGGACGAGTTGGCACGTTTGTCCCTTCAGAAAGCAGAGGATAAAGCCCAAGAAAATCTTTATGAGAAACTAGTCAATACTCAAAAACAGGTAAGTAGCCAAAAAGTCTTGATTCACTCAACTCTAGCTGAGAAACTAAAGCAATTTATGGATGTCTTGGCTTCTTGGCGCCTGTATGCCAAAACCCACTCCCTCTATGACCTGATTTGGAAGATTTACAACGACCGTTTTTATTATGATTATGTTGGAGCTTTGCCAAATGGTCCTGCTAGACAGGCCAATCTCTATGCCCTAGCACTGCGTGCTGATCAATTTGAAAAGAGCAACTTCAAAGGCTTGTCACGTTTTATTGGTATGATTAACCAAGTCTTAGAAGCCCAGCACGATTTGGCGAGCGTGGCTGTCGCACCGCCCAAGGATGCTGTAGAACTCATGACCATTCACAAGAGTAAAGGGCTGGAGTTTCCTTACGTCTTTATCCTCAATATGGATCAAGATTTCAACAAGCAAGACTCTATGTCAGAAGTCATTCTCAGTCGTCAGAATGGTCTTGGTGTCAAATATATTGCCAAAATGGAGACGGGGGCAGTAGAAGACCACTATCCTAAAACCATCAAACTCTCCATTCCTAGTCTAACCTATAGACAGAACGAAGAAGAATTACAGCTGGCAAGCTATTCAGAGCAAATGCGTCTACTGTATGTTGCTATGACACGGGCTGAGAAAAAGCTCTATCTTGTCGGTAAGGGTTCTCGTGAAAAGCTGGAAGCCAAGGAATACCCAGCAGCTAAAAATGGAAAACTAAATAGCTCTACTAGACTGCAAGCCAAGAATTTCCAAGATTGGATTTGGGCTATCAGTAAAGTATTTGCCAAGGATCATCTCAACTTTAGCTATCGTTTTGTTGGTGAAGATCAGCTGACTAGAGAAGCTATCGGTCAGTTGGAAAACAAAAGTCCTCTACAAGATAGCTCCCAAGCAGACAATCGCCAGTCTGAAACTATTAAAGAAGCTCTTGAAATGCTAAAAGAGGTGGAAGTTTATAATACTCTTCACCGGGCAGCCATTGAACTGCCTAGTGTTCAAACCCCAAGTCAAATCAAGAAATTCTACGAACCTGTTATGGATATGGAAGGTGTTGAGATTGCAAGTCAAGGCCAGTCGGTAGACAAGAAAATCAGCTTTGATTTACCAGATTTTTCAAGCAAAGAAAAAGTAACCGGAGCTGAGATTGGTAGTGCTACCCACGAACTCATGCAGAGAATTGACCTCAGTCAGCGACCAACGCTTGCTAGCCTGACAGAAACTCTCAAACAAGTTCAAACCAGCCCAGGTGTCAGAGATAAGATCAATCTTGCTAAAATCCTTGCATTCTTTGACACACTTCTCGGTCAGGAAATTCTTGCTAATACCGACCATCTTTATCGCGAGCAACCCTTCTCCATGCTCAAACGAGATCAAAAGAGTAAGGAAGACTTCGTTGTCCGTGGTATCCTTGATGGCTATCTTCTTTACGAGGATAAAATCGTTCTGTTCGACTATAAGACAGACCGCTATGATGAACCAAGTCAACTCGTAGACCGCTATCGTGGTCAGTTAGCCCTATACGGAGAGGCCTTATCACGAGCCTATTCGATTGAAAATATTGAGAAATACTTAATTTTACTCGGTAAAGACGAGGTTCAAGTTGTAAAAGTATAATCTAGAAAGGAGACATCATGACACTTCCAGTTAGAAAATCCCTACACGATGCGGTTTTACAGGCTTCAAAAGCGGATACTTGGGAACAAGCTACCAAGGAATGGAATGAAGTTTCCTTGATTTTTAACGGTATCGGCCATAGCAATTGTGTCTGTGGAAATGCTATCAAATACGCTTACGAACTCTTTAACGGTGTCACAGGTCAACGCCTCTTTCCGATTGGTAGTGATTGTGTTCGGCATTTTCATCGATTGACCCTTGACCAGCAACTGGAAGAGGAAGAAAAACTGCTCAGAAAGGTTGAAAATCTGACCAGAAAAAGGAGAAAATCAAGGTCAATAAAAGTGACTTTGACGAGCGTCTTCTAAAGTGGCTCTGGGAAAAAGGTGTTTTCAAACCCAATCGTGGCAATCAATTTGCGCCTGAGAGAGACTACCAGCTTTTCCTAGAAGTATTTTAGGGAGGACGTTGGACCAAGGCAGAGACCAAGAAGAAGGCTCGGATGGAAGAAGTCCTTGAAAAGTGTATCAACCCCTTTTTACTTGGAAAACCAGATGACCAACTCTACCTTGTCAAACTAGGTAAGGAGAAAATTGACTACGAACAAGAACTCCGTATCCAGGCAGAGAAAGAGCGCAGGAAGAGGGATAAAATCGCCAAGCGATATGCAGACAATCTGGTTCTAGCCATGGGACCAGCAGAACGTGCCTATCAAGATTACTTTGGCTTTACAGAAACCCTGACTCAAGAAGAACGCAAGTGGGAGAAAATTCTTTTTGGTAAAAATCGAACAGAACGGGCTATCAATGCCAAACAATACCAAAAAGAGTTGGAAAAAGACCAACGAATTGCTAGTCAGGATCCAATTGAAAGAAAGCAGAAGCAGACCTGGCTCCTCAATTCCTATTTTCGTGAGCTTCCTGACGAAAAATCCCGCTTTGCTCGACTCTTATTAGAATATCGAAAAAGTGGTAAAGTACCCTTTTCAACCGCATACCTGCCAGATCATCTGCTTGACTTTTTCTATAAAATGAAAGCCTTTGAATTTGAAATCGCACCAGAACAAGTCCGAGACTTTTTAAAAGAAAGCCTTCAGACAGAACATCTATCCTCAGCACAGGAAAGCTGGATAGAAGGAATTCTCCTCAACTGCATCAAACCATTTTTAGAACGATTATTGATATGAGTAACACCTACCGTGGAAATTCCATGGTAGGTTTAATTTACAAAAA
>CAKQBM010000029.1 GCA_934216185.1 uncultured Streptococcus sp.
CTATCACCACGTTCAATATACTGATGCTGCAATTGAAGCAGCTGCAACTCTTTCCAATCGTTACATCCAAGATCGCTTCTTACCTGACAAGGCCATTGACCTCCTAGATGAAGCAGGTTCTAAGATGAACTTGACCTTGAATTTTGTTGATCCTAAAGTAATTGATCAACGCTTGATTAAGGCTGAAAATCTTAAATCTCAAGCTACACGGGAGGAAGATTTTGAGAAGGCCGCCTACTTCCGCGATCAGATTGCCAAGTATAAGGAAATGCAAAAGAAAAAGGTCACAGACCAGGACACTCCTATCATCAGTGAGAAAACCATTGAGCACATTATCGAGCAGAAAACCAACATTCCTGTTGGCGATTTGAAAGAGAAAGAACAATCTCAACTCATCCATCTAGCCGAAGATCTCAAGTCTCATGTCATTGGACAAGATGATGCTGTCGATAAGATTGCCAAGGCTATTCGCCGTAATCGTGTCGGTCTCGGTACGCCTAACCGCCCAATCGGAAGCTTCCTCTTCGTCGGACCAACTGGGGTCGGTAAGACAGAACTTTCCAAACAACTAGCTATCGAACTCTTTGGTTCTGCTGACAGCATGATTCGCTTTGACATGAGCGAATACATGGAAAAACACAGTGTAGCTAAATTAGTTGGTGCCCCTCCAGGTTATGTTGGCTACGATGAGGCTGGGCAATTAACTGAAAAAGTTCGCCGCAATCCATATTCTCTTATTCTCTTGGATGAAGTAGAGAAAGCCCATCCAGATGTTATGCACATGTTCCTCCAGGTCTTGGACGATGGTCGTTTGACAGATGGGCAAGGACGTACCGTTAGCTTCAAGGATGCCATCATCATCATGACTTCAAATGCAGGTACAGGTAAAGCAGAAGCCAGCGTTGGATTTGGGGCTGCTAGAGAAGGACGTACCAACTCTGTTCTCGGTGAACTCGGCAACTTCTTTAGCCCAGAGTTTATGAACCGTTTTGATGGCATTATCGAATTTAAGGCTCTCAGCAAAGATAACCTCCTTCAGATTGTCGAGCTCATGCTAGCTGATGTTAACAAACGTCTTTCTAGCAACAACATTCATTTAGATGTAACTGACAAGGTCAAGGAAAAGTTGGTTGATCTCGGTTATGATCCAAAAATGGGAGCCCGCCCACTCCGCCGTACCATTCAAGACTATATAGAGGACGCAATCACTGACTACTACCTTGAAAATCCAAGCGAAAAAGATCTCAAAGCAGTTATGACTAGCAGGGGAAACATTCAGATTAAATCTGCCAAAAAAGCTGAAGTTAAAACTTCTGAAAAAGAAAAATAAATCCTATAGAAAAGGAGTAGAAAATGAAATTTTCTGCTTCTTTTTTACTAAAATAACTGTAATTTCTTGACAGCTCGGCCTTTGTCCATTAAGATAATAATAAAGATACTAGATAATGAGGAAAATTCAATGGCAAACCCAACTTTCGGAGAAAAAAAAGCGAATACAGACTATGTTGCACGCTATGGAGTGTATGCAGTTATCCCTGACGCTGAACAAAAACAAATAGTTTTAGTTCAAGCTCCTAATGGTGCTTGGTTCTTACCAGGTGGCGAAATCGAAGCAGGTGAAAACCATCAGGAAGCCCTAAAACGTGAGTTGATTGAAGAACTTGGATTCACTGCTGAAATTGGTACCTATTACGGACAAGCTGACGAATATTTCTACTCTCGTCACCGTGACACCTACTACTACAATCCTGCTTACCTCTATGAAGCGACTTCTTTCAAAGAAGTGCAAAAGCCACTAGAAGACTTTAATCATATTGACTGGTTCCCTATTGACGAGGCTATTGAGAACCTCAAACGTGGTAGCCATAAATGGGCTATTGAATCTTGGAAAAAACAGCATAAGATTGACTAAATCAAGCTACTTTATTCAAAAAGTGCTATAATAGTATTAGAAAATTGGAGGAAATGTTATGAAGCTTATCAATACGACAAACTCACACTCGCAACTTGTAAAAAGCCAGCTAGAGAGTACAGATGCAACCCTTGTTGAGGTCTATTCTGCTGGAAATACAGATGTTATTTTTACCCATGCTCCGCTTCACTATGAAATCCTCATCTCAAATAAACACCGTACTATTCGAGAAACTGAAATCGAAGCCATCCAAGAATTTTTCTTGAAACGTAAAATTGATAAGGACTCTATTGATGAGGGCAATATCAAAACACTCTACTCAGAAAAATTAATTGGGATTTCGATTCCAATCAAATAAAGAAGTTGAGTAAAAACTCGATTTAAGAAAAAATCCAGTAAGTCTTTCCATAATAAAACGCATAGTAGCAAGATTTTCTACATCTGCTATTATGCGTTTTTATAATTTTGAACCCTTTTGATAAAGATTACGGCTCTACCTTATACTCAATGAAAATCAAAGAGCAAACTAGAAAGCTAGCCACAGGTTGCTCAAAGCATAACTTTAAAGCTGCAGATAAGACTGACTAAGTCAATTCAAAGCACTGTTTTGAGGTAGGTGATAGAGAGTCTGGACAAAAACTCAATCTCAAGAGAAAATGAAGTAAATCTCCCCACAACTATAAAAAAGATTTGGTTCTGCTTCTCACAAAATCAAATCTTTTTATTATTTTAGAAACGAATCGTTTCACGTGTTTTTTCATACGAAGTAACAAAACGGTTGGTTACACCAGGCTCTGCCACTTCCAATGCTTGCGAAATCTTGTCAAATGAAGCGTGATAATCAAATTCTTTCTCAAAAATATCCAAAGCTTCATTAAACGCTTCTTGAATGCGTTCATCAAATGAGCGGTAACGGTTAGAATATTGTAAGAGTTGTTCTGTCAAGGTTGCATACTGAACAATATTATAAGTTTCCGTTTCTAAAGCTTCCATATCATTTGTTGCAATTTCCAAAACACGGTTAACTGACTCTATATTGACCAATTTTTGTTCTAATTCAGCCATTAAATCTTCCGTATTATTACTTGCTGTAAAGAATAACTTCAAGAAAGTTTGTGGAATACCAGGTAGGTTCCGTTTTTCCATATATCTCTTGATTGTATGGAGACGATTAACATATACATTTGCCTTTTGACGTGCATTGATATCATCTTTCTCAATTCGTGCAAGACGTTCACTAACTGAAATCTGTTCATCTTCAATCTTTTTAAGATTTTCCTGTAAAGATTCAAGATTTTCTTCAAGAATTGAATAAGCTTGAGTTGGTTCATCTTGATTTGAAGTTGCCTCAACAATAGCAGTATCAAAGTTTTCTAATTCACCCTGTAAACGACAAACATGACTTGCATCTGACTCAGAAAGTAAATAGTTCTTACTCAAACGCTCAATATCTTCTATCAATAAAGCATTATTTTCCTTCATATGTTGCAGATAAGTAGGAAGTGTTGCTACTAAACCCTCTACCACTTTCTGTGCCGCAATTTCTCTTGTAAAGATATCGTAAAGTGCATTAATCTCTTCTTGGATTTGAGTATTTTCGTACTCGGCATTATCCAATTCTAGTTGCGCAATATTCTCATGATTTTTCTTGAGAGCTTCATGAAGCAATTGGAAACGAGCTTCGATATCCGTTTCAGCAAAATGATAATTAGCATCTAAAAGTTTACGGTAGCCATCTTCTAAATCTTCCAGCTGATCAGGTAGCTCTTTAGATAATGTTGTTACAACTGCTGGTATACGATCCACAATATGTGTCAAAGCCAAGATATGATTTTCAGCATTATCCAAAATCACAGCAGCTTCTACTGGGTCACCAGACGAGTTTAAAGTTACAAACTGAGAAAACTCTGATTGGATATTTTCCAATTGTTTTTCGATTTCAGACAAACCTTGTCCATATTCTTCAGAATGATCAGCAACTCGGTGTTGCAACTCTTCAAACAAGTCCAAGGTATGAAGAACACGTCCACTATTTTTAGACTCTTGTTTCTCCAAATCTGCCAAGGCATTGCGAATTGCCGCAATATCTTCTTCAATTAAGGTAATTTGGCTCTCGATTTGGTCAATTTGATGACTAGCCTTGAAAAAACGGAATGAGTTGTTATAACCTTCTGCCTCGAAAAGATTATTTTCGATATCGGCAAAAGAATTAAGAGATAGGTCAACCCATTTTTGATTCCATTCACGGAAAGTCACCTGACTTTGTCCAATCAAGTGCATATTTTTTACAGCTTCAACTTCATCATTAACTGGAAGATTGTACAGTTCTTCTTTTTTCTCTTCTAAAATTGCTAATTTACTTTCATTGCGTTTTCGTACATAGATTGCGATAGCATAGGCAATGACCAATAAAACTGCAACTGCAATTATTAAATAAATTACTAGTCTAGCAGACATATTAAACTCCTTTTTTACTTGAAACAATCGTAACGATTATATCATATTTTTTAGACCAAGGGAACTACTTCTCCCTATTTTTTAGACATCAAGTGTACTATAGACAGCATTTTCTTCGATAAACTCACGACGAGGCTCTACTCGATCCCCCATCAACATATCAAAGATTTTATCTGCTTCTGCAGCATCATCCACAGAAACTCTAGCCATCAAGCGATGTTCGGGATCCATGGTTGTTTCCCACAACTGATGATCGTCCATTTCACCCAGACCCTTATAACGCTGAATAGTCGGTTTGATACGACCTTCACTATAACGGGCCAAGGCTTCTTGGAGTTTGATTTCTTGATCTGCACCTGGCTGGATATATTCTTTAATCTCACTTCCAACCTTGACACCATAGATTGGTGGTTGGGCAATATAAACATAACCAGCTTCTAGGATTGGTTTCATATAACGATAAATCAAGGTCAAAAGAAGGGTACGAATGTGGGCTCCATCGACATCGGCATCGGTCATCAAAACGAGTTTTTGGTAACGGGCTTTCGAAACATCAAATTCTGCGCCAAATCCTGTTCCCATGGCTGTGAAAAGACTACGAATTTCTTCGTTAGCTAGAATCTTATCCATACTTGCCTTTTCAACGTTCAAAATCTTACCGCGAATTGGAAGGATTGCCTGAAATTCACGGTTTCGACCAGATTTGGCTGATCCACCAGCCGAGTCTCCTTCGACGATGAAAAGTTCTGTTTCAGCAGGATTGTTAGAAGAACAGTCTGCTAGTTTACCTGGAAGGTTGGAAATTTCCAAACCAGATTTTTTACGAGTGACTTCACGCGCACGCTTGGCAGCCACACGAGCCTTGGCAGCTAAAATCCCTTTTTCCACGATACGTTTGGCAATCTGTGGATTTTCCATGAGGAAATCGGAGAAGGCATCACTGAAGAGGCGATTGGTAATCTTGACCACTTCGCTATTCCCCAGTTTGGTCTTAGTTTGTCCTTCAAACTGTGGATTTGGGTGTTTAACTGAGATAACTGCAGTTAATCCTTCGCGAACATCTTCCCCTGTCAGGTTGTCTTCATTGTCTTTTAGTAACTTATTCTTACGAGCATAATCGTTGATAACACGTGTCAAGGCTGTACGGAAACCTTGTTCATGCGTTCCACCTTCATGGGTATGAATATTATTGGCGAAACTCATGACATTTTCATGGTAACCCGTTGTGTACTGCATGGCTACTTCAACTGTGATATCATCCATCTCACCATCTGTGTAAATTGGTGTATCAAAGATTACATCCTTGTTCTCATTGATATACTCAACGTAACTAGCAATCCCACCTTCATAATGGTAATGCTTGGTTTGTTCCAAACCTTCACGCTTATCTGTAATTGAAATTTGAAGACCACGATTTAGAAAGGCCAACTCTTGAATCCGTTTATTTAATTTATCAAAATCAAAAGTTGTTGTTTCAGTGAAGATTTCTGGATCCGGTGTGAAGTGAACCGTTGTTCCAGTTTTATCCGTATCCCCAACCACTTCAAGGTCTGCAACAACATGACCACGACGGTATTCTTGGTAATGAATTTTACCGTTTTTGTGGACATGGACGTCTAATTGGGTGGAGAGGGCGTTTACTACTGATGAACCTACACCGTGAAGACCACCTGAAACCTTGTATCCTCCACCGCCGAACTTTCCTCCAGCGTGAAGGACTGTAAAGACGGTCTCAACAGCAGGACGGCCTGTTTTTTCCTGAATATCGACTGGGATACCACGCCCATCATCGACAACAGTGATGGAATTATCTGGCTCAATAAGGACTTGAATATGGCTGGCAAATCCTGCCAAGGCCTCATCAATTGAGTTATCAACAATTTCCCAGACTAGATGGTGAAGACCTTCTTTTGAAGTTGACCCGATATACATCCCTGGACGCATACGAACAGCCTCTAAGCCCTCTAAAACTTGAATTTGACTGGCATCATAATCTTGTGCCCGCAGATTTTTAATTTCTTCTGTCATCTTATTCCTTTTTCTTATATGTCTAATACTTGTCTTAAATTCACGATACTGGTAAACAAGTGGGTAGCTAGTCCTGCAGCTTGACCGGCTTCGATATCAATCGGTCGATCACCAATTACAAGACCAGAGTTAATCTGATACTTTTCTCTTAAATAAATCATGGACTCAGGATCTGGTTTTCTCTTAAAGCCTGAGCTAGAAGTCACCACTTCTGTAAAATAAGCTGCTATAGAGGTTTTTTCTAAAATTTCCAAGACTTGATTATTTCGGTGAGAGACCAAAAAATGACGCCCACCTTGACTTGAAATATCTGCCAATAAGTCAGAAACTCCTTCAAATAAAATCGGGTGTTCTAGCTCTCTGGCTTCATTTTCCTTGTATTTTTCTAAAAAATGCTCTAAGTTGGGAGCGAATGCCTCAATTGCAAAATCAGTAGAAACCTTTAAAGCCTGACAAACACTGTTATGGTCTTGTGTGATGCCATACAGTGCCAATGTTTCAACAAATGCAGCTGTTGAAGTTTCATAATTATCCAGTAAAGTTCCACCTAAATCCCAGATGTAATCGTGATATTTCATACCCTTCATTATAGCATTTTTTTATGAAAAAAGCGATGATTTCCCTGAATTTTCCACATAAAAAAACGAGAGAATAACTCCCGTTTTACTGATTTTTACCAAAGACATCTCGATAGAGCATTCCAGTTCGTAAACTCTCTGCATCCCCGCCTAGTTGCTCCACCAACTCGTAGGCAAAGGCAAGGGCTGTCGAGGGACCTCGACTGGTTGTCAAATGTCCATCTACCACTACTGTTTCCTTGACGTATTGACCATCAAGGATTTGCTCTTGAACACCATCATAGCAAGTAAACTTCTTGTTTTTCAATACTCCTGCTTGATTTAGGGCAATTGGCGCCGCACAAATGGCTGCCAATTTCTTCCCTTCTCGTTCGAAGATTTGCAACTCTTGAATCAAGGCCTGATTGTCACGCAAATGTGCAGAACCAGGCATCCCTCCAGGAAGAACAATCATGTCATAGTCTGATAAATCACCATCAAAGACACGATCTGCTCTTACTTGGATTGCGTGCGAACCTGTCACTTGCTTTTCAAAACCAACTATATCACAAGTGATATTTGCACGACGCAAAACATCCACAACTGTCAAAGCTTCAATTTCTTCAAAGCCCTGAGCTAACATAACGGCTACTTTAACCATGATTTTCTCCTTATTTGATTCGTTTTAATACAACCTTTTTCCGTTTGAATCGGACTTTTCCACTCTTTTCTTCAGCTAGATTGGTCTGGTAACTCATCGATAAAAGCAAGCCAACACCAATCAAATTACTAATAATAGCCGATCCCCCTTGTGAAATAAAAGGCAAGGGAATCCCAGTCAAAGGAAGCAAGCCCGTCACAGCGCCGATATTTTCAAAGATGTGGAAGAGCAACATCATAATCAAACCAGTGGAAATATAGGTGTAGAACTGATTATTTGATTTAAGAGTAATCTTCAACATACGATAAATCAGCATGAGATAAAGGGCAATAACAAGAACAGAGCCAATAAAGCCAAAATCTTCTGCAATGACCGTGAAAATCATATCCGACTCTCGAACTGGAATAAGCAGATTAGAAGCATTAAACCCTTGACCAAATAAGCCACCGCTCCCAATAGCAATCTGTCCCTGAGCCTGCTGGTAAGTGGTTGTTTGAGCAAAGTCAAAAGGATTGAGCCAAGCCAAAATACGATTGATTTGGTAGGTCGGCATTCCCAGTTGATGGAGAAAAGCACGACCGTCCTTGCTGATAAAAATGGCTAAAAAACCAGCAATTCCTGTTACAGCAGTCACAAATACTGGGATAATAATTTTCCAAGAAACTCCTGATAGCAAAACGATTCCTGAGAAAATGGCTACAAAAACCAAAGCCGTCCCTAAGTCACTTTGAAGTGCCAAAAGAACTAGTACTGGAATAGTAAAGAGAATCATCCAAAAAATTAACAAAAAGTCCAGCGGAACCGTGCGCCTCCATTCCTTATGTTTTTGGGTAAACTGGACAATCACACGGGCCAACATGAGAATATAGGATATCTTCATAAATTCTGACGGTTGGAACAAGGTAACACCATTTACCGATACCCAGTTTTTGGCACCCGTTGATGCAACTAGGCTTGGATTATAAAAGACAATCGGCAAGACCATAAGTCCCAAGCCTAAAATATACAGAAAGGGGGTCACTTTCCAAAGAAATTCCGTATTAAAGAGCATGACGATAAAACCAATCACAAGCCCTAAGGCAATCCATGCGACCTGCTGCCCTAAAATGGGCAGAATATTGTTTGGATAATCATGACTGACAGCTATATAGATAGCCACCACGCCAATAACCAGTAGAAAAAATACTGGCAAGAGCAAACTATAATCGACTCTAGAGTCGAGAGAACGTTTCATATATACTAACCTTATACTTTCATACAATACTATTTATCAAAGTTCATTTAAAAATTTATCAACAGCCTCATTAACTTCGGATCGAGAGACGGTTTTAACAGTCGCTTCTTTTGCTAGAGAAGTCACAATTTGTTTGCCATATCGTTTTCCGACGATTCTTCTATCCAGAATGAGGGTTAAGGAATGTTGGTGTTCGCGTCTCAGACTTCTTCCCAAAGCCTGTTTTAAACGAATAATAGCCATCGGCAATTGATAATCATAAAAGGCATTTTTTCCTTCTTGATTCAGTTCCTGATTAATCTTTTTCGTCAAGGGCTCTTGAGGATTTTGGAAAGGAAGTCTTGGTACAACTTGAATCACAAAAGGATGACTTGAAAAATCAACTCCCTCCCAGAAACTTGCTGCACCAAGCAGGATTTGTTGTTCACCTTTTTCAAATCGTTTCTTTAGCTGATGAACATCGCCATTTTTATACTGGGCCAGATGGCTAACTGTAAGCAAATCCGATACTGCTAGAAGCATGTCTTTAGCGGTAAAGAGAACTAAAATCGGTTGTTGGAAAGCTTGAACATCCATCAGCAAATCAGCTACCTCTTGAGCATAAACTTCTAAGGAGGTTTCTGTTACCAGGGGAAAATCTTTGACCAAGATCACTTCTTGATCCTGTTTTTTCCGTGCTTCAATCTTAACAAATTTGGCTTCAGGATACCCCAAAAGCTCTGCCAAAGAAACTCTCGGACTAATCTCAAGAGTGGCCGACACTCCCAAGACTTGACATGAATCAGGCACTAAGGAAGATAGAAGAATACGGCCTGATTTCGTAGAAGAAATCTGAATTTTCTTTTGACTCGTTTCAATTGCTTCAAGCCAGTAATCTCGGTCAGCTGTAAAATAGCGAACCAGCTCCTCAAAGCCTTCTACTTCTAATTCTGAAAAATACTGGTGGAGATTGGCAAGAGAATCTAAGATATTTTTCTTAGATTTTCCAGACTGAAATTGTTCTATCAAGTAGAAGCACTCAAAGCGAATACTTTCTAGTATTCGTTGCTGGACCTTATTTTGCTCCTCCAGTAAAGCCTTATCAAGCAAATCGATAATAGACTGGATATCGTAGGTCTCTTGATTTAGATTTTCTAGAGCTAACAAAATCTTTTGAACTTCATCAATAATCAATAAACGGTCACTGACAAATTCAGGATTATCTTCAAGTCTGGTTACAAGATAGGCATGATTGGTCACTAAAAGCTTGCAGGTCTCTGCCCTTTCTTGACTACGTTTCCAAAAATCTTCCGTCACAAATAAGCTCTGGGATGATAAATTCCCATCATGACGAAGGTTTGTCAGAAAATGTTGGTAACGGTAGAGTTGCCCAATTTCATCCAAATCTCCTGTCTCTGTCTCTGTCAACCAGACCAAGAGTTGCATTTTAAAACGTCTAAATAAGCGATTTTCATCATTTTCCTGCAAGGAACGATAAAAAGCATCCAACTTCAGATAATTGTGTGGTCCCTTTAAACTATGAATATCTATATGGAACACTTCCTTGAGACGTTTACCTTCTTCTTCCATGATTTGATTTTGAAGAATCTTTGTCGGAACGCTAAGGACAATCTGACGCTCTTTTACTTGGGACAAAGCGGATAAGAGATAGCCATAAGTTTTCCCAATCCCTGTCGGTGCTTGAATTAGTGAGACAGGCTCATCTTTCAATAGCAAGCCAACCTCTTTAGCAAAACTTTCTTGCGCCTCCCTCACTTCAAGGTTCAACAGAGAAATATTTTTAGAAAAATCCTGAGATAGTTTTCGTGACTCCAGGGGAGCTGTAGTTTTCTTGAAATATAGTCCTTGAACTTCGACCAAGTATGGAGAACTAAGGATAGATTGGTTTCGAAAAATTTCTTCAATAACCAGGTAGGACTCGTATAGGAGGGCATCAGCCATTTCCAGCAAGCGTTCCAAGAGTCCTTTAGGAAGTTGGGCCATCTTTTCTCGTAAAAAAAGAAGTAATTCCGCAGTAGCTTGGGCATCTGAAAGGGCTGTGTGAGCATGTTTTAGAGGAATTCCTAATTCTCGACACAATATCGGCAAGCTATATTTTTCCAGTTCAGGGAAAAAGACCTGGGACAATTCGACCGTATCAACACGAGGATTTCTTAGCTCATAACCTTCAAAAAATAAATTTTCCGCCAAAAGATTGGCATCAAACTGAACATTGTGGGCTACAAAAATCCCATCCTCTACCAAGTCAAAGATTTTTCTAGCAACTTGCGAAAAATCAGGTGCTTGCGCCAGACGTTGGTCTGTCAATCCTGTCAGTTCTTTGATATGAGCATCCAAGGGTTCATGTGGATTGACATCCGTCGTATAGTGATCGACGATTTTTCCGTCCTCAATCACGACAATTCCCACTTGGATAATTTTAGCCTTACTACCTGTGCTAGTTGCCTCTAAATCCACCACAACATAGCGATTACCAATCGTTTTCATTATAAAAAATTATACCAAAAAAAGGGCCATTTGGCACCTGCAAACATAGGATAATTTTCAAACTCAAGAAGGTTACTTGTATTAAAAATCCCAGTAAACAGAGCATCCTAGCCTACTGATTTTTTGAAAATGGTGAAGAAATACGAAAAATTGAGAGAAGAAATGTTTGCATCTTCCTTCTCTCAACGAATCATTTACTTTATTTAACCATGTCAGGATCGTAGTCATAAAATCCTGTATCAAGGAAACGGTTTTTAGGGTGTAACTTGCGCACTTCTTCATCTAGCAAGAAGGCTTGGTCATGGCTAAAGTTACCCTCTTGAATCAAGCTACGTGCCTGGATAAAGAGTTTTGCAATCTCAACAAAGTTCTGACCTAGAGTGTAGAGTCCTTCTAGCTTCCAGTGAGTGAAACCATGCTCCACCAATTCTGTCAATTTGGTCATCAAATCAAGATCATTGTTAGCAAAGATGTGGGTCCCATGATTGTCTTCAAAGATAGAGTAATGGCTCTCAGGATCACTTGGCTCAGCCAAGAAAAGGTCACGTTTACGCGTCTTTTCATCATCGATATGCGTAAAGTTATAGTAGTTTTGCAAGAGCGGACGTTTAGAATGATGGATGACACTGGCACCGTAAACCAACACTTCAGCAGGAATTTCCAAAATCTCTGGCATTTTGAAAAGTTCAGCTGATGGAATTTCACGCGCCAAAACAGCCTCAGATGCGCCAGCCTTCTGTCCCCAGAAGTTAATCTGACGACTACTTGTCACCATAGTTGAAGCATCATAGATGGTCTTAAAGGAATAACCATCGCGATTGACCACATAAAAGACACCTGCATCCCCAATTGTAATGTAATCTGTCTTAATTTCTTCCAAGAAGTCCAGGAAAGGCTTGATACGGTCCATCATATCTTGGTGCATGAGGGCATTGACCGCAACGATCAATTCTTTACCAGTATCATGAACCAGCTTAGCGATTTCACTCAATTGGTCATGACTAAAGGTTGTTGGCAGACGAAGGCCAAAATCTTTCTCACCGACATAGATACGGTCTACGCCAGCTTCGAGTAGTTGTTCAACTTGTTCAATACTTTCAGCAGTTGCTGTAATGATAATCTTTTCCATAAGAAAAATTATACCACATTTCTAGCAAATCAGCTATTCTTTAAAAATGAAAAGGTACTTTATTCTTTTTGTAACCTTTCTGTAATAATTCTCTGCTGAAAAAATGATAAAATAGGTATGTATTGTTAAGGAGAGAATAATGCCCGTAAGAAAATTACAATCCTATGAGGTAGACTATCAAGAAGAATTAAGCCAGCAGATTCCTCGCTATCAAGATTATACACCTGAAGCGCAATCTGATGCCAATCTCAAGGAAATCCTATTTTTTGTTAATATCGCTGTTTTTTGTATCTGTATTGCTATCTTTAGTTTTATCTTTTTAGCATTAAAATTCTCAACTGCTCTTGCCTTTGCTGCAGCAATCGGATCCAGCTTACTTGTTTTAAAAGTTCAACGGTCTATTATCAAACGAAAACGTAGAAGATAAATCCAAAATATCGCCCCAGCTGGAGCGATATTTTTATTTTTTCTTTTTCGATGGTGTGTGGATGGCAATCTTCACTTCAAAGATTGTTCCCTTGGGTTTATTATCTTTAACAGTAATGGTTCCTTTAAGCGCATCTACAATTTGCTTGGCCAGAGATAATCCTAAACCAAAACCACCTTTTTGGCGGGTTCTAGCCTTATCAACTCGATAAAATCGATCAAAAATTTTCTTCTTATCTTCTGAGGAAATACCGACTCCATTATCAGAAACCAGTAAATACAGATTACGATCGGTCGCCGAGATAAGAAAATCTATTTCACCATCCTCTTCAGTATACTTGACAGCATTATCAAATAGGATAGTCATCAACTGCTTCAAGAGAAGCTGATCTGTGACAATCGTTCGATGGATACGATTTTCAAAACGGAAGACACGGTCATTTTCCGAAGCAATCATCTCATAGTTTGTGAAAGTCGTATTGAAAAAACTGGTTGGAACTTCTGCAAGTTCCGGCTTAATCCCATCATCTCTACGAGCTAAATTCAACAAGTTCGTCGTCAAAAACCGCATATTTCGGACTTCTTCCAAACTCGATGCAATACTTTCGCTCACATCCATAATGGTAGCTTCTGGCTTACGAAAAAGGGCCTCTAAACGATTTTGCAAAACTGCAAGTGGAGTTCGTAACTCATGACTGGCATTTTCCACAAAGGACTGCTGCTTCTGCATGCTCTCAAGCAGAGGACGAACACTGACCCTAGCTAGATAGAGACTGGCAAGCAAAGACAAAATCCAGAAACTTGCCATCACGATCACAATCAATTGCTCATGCTTTTGACTGGCCTGCTCCAACTGACTGGTATTAATCAAGACAGCCGCATACTTGATATTGGTTGAAACCGAACTAATATTCGTTTCCATCAAAATCATGCGATAAATTTCTTCTTGTCCATAGCTATTAAAAACTTGAATCTGATAGATATGGCCTAGTTCTTTTTTCTCTAACTTAATCTTATCCAAGCCCAAAAATCGATTTCCAGAAAGAAGTTGGGTAAAATTCTTATCAAAAAGAATAACCTCTGTATTGGAACTGACATTGGGTTTCACATCAGTCTTACTAGTATCTGTAGTGGCATTTTCTAAATCTTTAATCTCTTCTGTTGCCCTATTTACTGCCAGCTGAATAACTGCTTGAGGATTTTCACTCAGTCCGTGAAGCTTATCATCCACCGAAGTATAGAGACTCGAATGCATAACCTGTAAAATAATCAGAGTCATTGTAGAGAAAATCAGAGTGAAGACACCAAAGTTGCGGATAAAATAACTAAAGTCATCCGCATACCATGTTTTTTTTAGTTTACTGAACATCTTTTAAAATATACCCAACACTGCGCAAGGTTTGCAAATTCTCTGCAAAAGTGGTTCCTTTTAATTTCTTACGTACTTTTGAAACATAAACTTCGACAACTGAAATAGTTGTGTCACTATCAAATCCCCATAGACGATCAAAAATCTGCGTCTTGGGCAAAATAACATTTTGATTTTGAAGGAAATAAACTAATAAGTCAAACTCTTTCCCCAGCAATTCGACAGGAGTATCTTCAACCTTAACGGTATTGGTTGACAAATTAACTACAATATTTCCATAAGTCAAGGTGTTTTCATTAAACTT